>DGQJ01000144.1:0-27017 GCA_002389705.1 Bacteroidales bacterium UBA4417 | reverse complement strand
GCTTTGAAATACTTTATACTTAAAGTTGATCCGAAGAAAAACATGCTGTTTAACCCCGCCGAGTCGGTCGATTTTAACGGCAATACAGGGCCATTTATACAATACACCTATGCCCGGATCAAATCGGTGCTGCGCAAAGCAGATGAAGCGGGTTTCGATGTTACGTTTGCAGCCTCGGCATCAGTTTCGATAGTTTCGTTCGAAAAAGATCTGCTCCGCAAGATTCACGATTTCCCGATGGTAGTTGAGCAGGCATCAGAGCTTCACAGCCCGGCAGTAATTGCCAATTATGCTTACGAGCTGGCATCGGAATACAACCGCTTTTACCACGAACTCACCATTTTGAAAGAAGAGGATCCAGCCATCCGCACCCTGCGACTGAGCTTATCGCTGTTTACTGCACAGGTTATTGCCAACGCGTTGTGGCTGCTTGGGATTGATGTGCCTGAGCGAATGTAACAGGCTGTTTTAGCGTATTTATTGGTGTTGATAGTCAAACACCATCAATTAAAAATGCCTCATGGAAGGACTTGCGCATGCAAGTTACCATGAGGCATTTTTCGTATCCGCCCGCTTTTTTGGGTAGGTTTACAATACTTGTATCAGAAAACTTTTTTCAGAAATATCGGTTTGAGAAGTGGTTTTTACTTTTATAATGTAAATTCCATGGCTGAATTGGCCAGTATCAAATGATTTCGTGCCAATGAAAGATTCATTGCTTTTGTAAACCAGCCTGCCAAGCATATTATAAACTGCTACTTCACTGATCTGATTCCGATCACTTCGTATGTTTACCTGTGCAACTGCAGGATTTGGGTAAACAGTGATATCCTGTACGTTCGGATTGGCCTCATTAAGTGAAGTGGTAATTTCTTCAATGCTTTTATAGTATATCAGTTCACCTGCTTCGCCGCTCTTTGCGCCTTCACTTGGGATAAACATGGTTATTACCAACGATTTCTTTCCATCGATGGTCATTTTGGTGATAGCGGGATTTGCGAAAGCAGTACTTCCTTTTGCGGTAGCAATATTAAGTGGCTCGGCATTCCCGGTTTGATAATCATAGATATATGATTTCCAAGAACCGAAATCTCCTTTTACACCTTGTCCTTCGATTACCCCGAATTTGTAGCCTTCAAATTCGCATGCATCGCGGTCGCCGATATTTCCTTTTAAGCCATAGTATAATAATGCATTGTCAAATTCACCCTGGGCCTGGCAGGTCCAGGTATTAAAATTGGTAAGTGTGCCCCGTGCCTGCCTGTCGACATCACAGTTTTTATAAAAATGAAAACCCGCGTCGATAAAAGTTGAACTTGCCGAGTATATAGAAGGTGTTCCTTCGGCACATGACGATAATTTACGGGCAGCATCGTAGGTTTTAGAGGCTATTCCTTCAAAAAGGTTTGATAAGGATGCATAATAGCTGAATTTAAGGTGATTGCTGGGTTCTTGTTCCCAGGCTACCACATAGCCCCCGTCAGTTGCTTCAGCAATTGCGGGCTGCGATGCCTGCGATGCAAGCTCTTTCACCATTGTCCAGTTGAGGAAGTTGGTGGATTTTGCCACAAATACTTTTGCAGTGCCATTTACATAATGGTGATAAACTGCAATAAACCCGCCTTCCGGATTACTGATAATTTTGGCACAATCCATAGAATAACCCAAATTATCTTTGGTGTCGTACCGCCGGGCATTAGAGGCGTTCACATTTTCAATGATCGATTTGAGTCTAGCTCGTGAAGCATCAGAAGGAGCCTGGGCCATGGTGTAAGTTTGTAAGCAGATAATGAGCCCTAATGTGAGTAATGTGTTTTGCATAGGTTTGTGTAAACTGAAACAAGTTGTTTAGCGTTTATAAAAAGCCCTGGGTAGTCTATTATCGGTTCAATGACCTGAAAATAAACTCACCAGGGATATTCAGTGTTCGGGATTGCGTTGTGCAAGCTTTACAAAAAGGAGCCAGGCAAAGGGGCTATTCTTCATGCAGACTGAAAGAGTAGGGCAGGTCGCTTTTAACTGAAGTTTTTGTTTTGTTCGGTTTGTTCTGCATGTCGAACTCAACAGTTGCTCCATTTTTCAGCTGGTTATACCCGAAATACTTTTTCGAATACGGCTTGCCGTTCACTTTCATGGAGTTAATGTAGCGGTTTGCATCGCTGTTTGCTGGGGCTTTGAGAGTTACAGTTTTGCCGTTCTCGAGTGTAAGAGTTGCTTTCTTGAAGAGCGGTGCGCCTATAACATATTGGTCGCTTCCGGGGCAAACAGGATAAAATCCGAGTGCCGAAAAAACATACCAGGCCGAGGTTTGCCCGTTATCCTCGTCGCCGCAATAGCCATCCGGACCAGGTGTGTACATGCGGTTCATCACTTCGCGCAGCCAGTATTGGGCTTTCCACGAAGCATCAGCATAGTTGTACAGGTAAATCATATGCTGTATAGGCTGGTTGCCATGGGCATAGTTACCCATATTCATAATCTGCATTTCTTTTATTTCGTGGATGCAGAAACCATAATAGCTGTCATCGTAAACCGGGGGCATTACAAACACAGAGTCGAGCATGCCAACAAACTTATCGCTACCACCCATCAGGTTAATCAGTCCCTGCACATCGTGAAAAACGCTCCAGGTGTAATGCCAGCTGTTTCCTTCAGTAAAAGCATCGCCCCATTTAAACGGGTTAAATGGCGACTGAAAACTGCCATCGCTGTTGCGGCCGCGCATGAGGTTTGTTTCCTTATCGAATACATTTTTGTAATTCATGGCACGTTTGGCATACAGGTCAATTTCTGATTTCGGCCGGTTGAGTTTTTGAGCCATTTTCATAATACACCAGTCGTCGTAGGCATATTCCAATGTGCGGGCCACGTTTTCAGGAATGTTTACGTCGTAGGGGATGTAGCCCATTTTGTTATAATACTCGTAGCCCCAGCGGCCTGTCGACTTTATTTTGGGATGGCGGTTGTTAGCCCCGTTAAGCAATGCGCTGTACAAAGTATCAGTATTATAGCTGCCAATGTTTTTTAAAAATGCATCCGTTACAATCGAGGCAGAATTATTGCCCACCATGCAGTCGCGGTGGCCTGGTGATGCCCATTCGGGTAAAAACCCGCTTTCAATATAAGTATTGATTAACCCTTGCTGGATTTCGGCATTTTGCGATGGAAACATCAGGTTCAGGAAAGGGAATAAGCTCCGGAATGTATCCCAGAAACCACTGTCGGTATACAAAGGACCCGGGCAGATATTGCCATTGAATGGACTGTAGTGGTATTTATTCCCATTTTTGTCAATTTCGTAAAGCTTGCGCGGAAACAGCAATGAACGGTATAAAGATGAATAAAAAGTGCGGTACTGATCCAGGTCGCTACCCTCAACTTTTACCCGGCTCAGGATGCTGTTCCATTGTGCCCTTCCTTCTGCTTTTATGGTTTCAAAATCTTTCTGACCGATTTCATCCAGGTTCAGGTATGCCTGTTCAAAGCTGATAAATGAAGAGGCAATTCGCACGTTGATAATTTCGCTTTTGCGTGTTTTGAAGCCAATTATGGAGCCAACATGGCTGGCTTTCAGTTCTTTTGCGGTTGGTTCGAGGGTATTATCCTGCCAGGTTTGGGCCGTAAGAAAAGGTTTATCGAAAACGATAACGAAATAGTTTTTGAAATTTTCGGATACACCTCCGCGGTTTTTGGTAGTGTACCCTTCAATCGTATTTTTTTCAGGAATAATTTTTATGAACGATCCTTTATCGAAAGCATCTACAACAATGTAGGATTCGTTGCTTTCGGGAAATGTAAAACGGAATGCTACTGCACGCTCGGTTGGTGTAAACTCGGCTTTTATATCGTGATCGGCCAGGTAAACGCTGTAATAATAGGGTGTTGCAATTTCGGCTTTGTGCGAAAACCAGCTTGCACGTTCCTGTTCCTTAAATTTCTTACCACTGGTTACCGGCATAATTGAAAACTGTCCGTAATCGCCAATCCATGGGCTGGGTTGGTGCGTTTGTTTAAACCCTTTTATTTTATCAGCTGTATATGCATAAGTCCAGGTATCGTTCATATCGGCAGTTTGGGGTGTCCAGAAATTCATACCCCATGGACGAGCAATAGCCGGATATGTGTTACCGGTTGAAAGTGAAGGTTTTGACAATGTGCCGATTAACGGGTTTACATAATCAACCGGGTCTTTTTGAGCCGAAGCAATTAAGGTTATGCCCAGAAGGAAGCATAACAGAGCAATCTGGAGTTTCATATGATTAGGTTTTGTATAGGGCCATGTAAGTTTAGTATATTTCACGATACCCGGAATGAATTAACAGTATATTTTTCAAGTTTTGCTGTTCGCCGAATATTATTCTGAACTTGCGGCTGGCCGGAGACTTTATTTTAAGAATTGATGGGTATTCCTGGAATATAAAATGGCAGGACAGGTTTTAACTTTCTGGGTAATTAAAACTGCTGTCCTGCTTTTATTTATTCAGCATGGCCCTGATTCGACTATTGAACGTATTTTCATGTTGGGTTGGCCATACTATTTTAATGCAATCGAAGTGTTTATAAGTTGATTACCTTGTATGAACTGATTCCTTTTTGTGTTTGAATCCGAACTACCACAACACCCTTTACGTTGATTTTAATTTCTGAAGAATTTGCTTTCGTTGAGAAAAGTTGTGCCCCTGAGATGGAATAAACCTTCACGAAAGCATCTTTCTCAGCGCCAATTACACAAATCTGTCCATTGCTGGTATAAACTTTTGCATTAGATTTGAAGTTGTTGTCTATAACCCGGGTATAAACTCCGTCCGTTTCCCATTTTAATTTAAGACCATCGTTATTCAAAGTCCATACATTCACCAGGTCCCAGGTAAGTGAATCGGCAAAAAATACCGGGCTAAGTGCCTGCTCAGCTGTAATACTTGCACCATCTTTGCCTTTCACGTCGTTTTCCCATGCATTTTTATGCGGATCGCTGATAGTGATATTTTCGAGACCGTAGTTTTTGAAATAAATACCAGCGGCATGGTTGGCAATAATGCGGTAGGTTTTTTCGATATCCGGATTCACGGTTGTAAGACTTGTATGCAGTGCAAGGCATTCGGAAATTTCAACTACTTTTTCGCTGCCATCGGCTATACCTAAAATACCGCCGGTAAAGCCACCTTCGCTTTTTACAGTACCCATTGCATAGCATTTGGTGATTTTAGCACCTGTATTCTGAGCCCAGCCAACCAGGCCTCCAACCTGCCAGCCATCGGAATAAACATCGGACTCGGTATAGCAGTTTTCAACCAGTCCACCATTCATATGACCAACTAATCCACCTACGTGATCGTGGCCGGAAACAATTAACTTGGTATATGATTCTTTGATTGTCGTATTTGTAGCATGACCTATCAAGCCACCAGCAATACCATCGGATTTTACTTCGCCGGTTACAAAACACCTGCTGATTGTTGCATTGGATGCGTTGCCTGCGAGGGCACCGGCCCAGTTGGCAAATATATACACATCAGTTAATCCCAGGTTCTGTATGGTTGCTCCATCAAGGTCTCCGAACAAGCCATTATGCCCGCCGGGAATTTCAACCACCAGGTTTTTGATGGAGTATCCATTACCATTCAGTTTTCCACTGAAGTTGAATGACGACCAGGTAATATTATTCAGATCGATGTCGTTGTCAAGGATATAGGAACCTGTTGGGTTGTTCTGCATATTTTGCAGACCAAGTGCTGTTGAAATGTGAGTTGGAGCACTCTCCATTTTAAGCTTTGGGCCATCGTTGGTAAGTACCCACACGTTAACGAAATCCCAGGTTAGTGAGTCGGTGAAAAATTTGGCGCTTTTAGCCTGTTCGGCTGTAATGCTTGAACCATCTTTGCCTTTTACGTCATTTTCCCATGCGTTTTTGTGTGGGTCGCTGATAATGATGTTATCCAGTCCGTAGTTCTTGAAATAGACACCTGCTGCGTGATTGGCAATAATACGATACGTTTTTTCAATATCCGGATTCACAGTTGTAAGACTTGTATGCAGTGCAAGGCATTCGGAAATTTCAACTACTTTTTCGCTGCCATCGGCTATACCTAAAATACCGCCGGTAAAGCCACCTTCGCTTTTTACAGTACCCATTGCATAGCATTTGGTGATTTTGGCTCCTGTATTCTGAGCCCAGCCAACAAGGCCTCCAACCTGCCATCCGTCGGAATAAACATCGGAAACTGTATAGCAATTTTCAACCAGTCCGCCATTCATATGGCCAACTAATCCACCCACGTGATCATGTCCGGAAACGATTAATTTGGTATAGGATTCAGTTATTGTAGTGTTCGAAGCATGACCTACCAGGCCACCGGCAATACCATCGGATTTTACTTCGCCGGTTACATAACATTTGCTGATAGTAGCATTGGATGCGTTGCCTGCCAGTGCTCCGGCCCAGTTGGCAAAGATGTAAACATCTGTAATTCCAAGATTTTTTACGATTGCACCATCCAGGTCGCCGAACAAGCCATTATGTCCGCCAGGAATTTCAACCACCAGGTTTTTAATTGAAAATCCATTGCCATCAAGGGTCCCATTGAAATTGAATGATGACCAGGTAAATGTTCCAAGGTCGATGTCGTTATCCAGGATATAGGAACCTGTTGGGTTGTTCTGCATATCCTGTAGGCCCTGTGCGGTAGAAATATGTACCTGGGCCTTAAGCTGCGTAGCAACAAGTGTGAAAAGCAGTATTGAAACCAATACAGCTTTAATTTTCAAGTAATTGTTTTTCATGGTTTGAGAGTTAGGTTAATTTATGATTGTATGAATAATTTGAAAGAAATTTTCTCATGTTTTGAGCCTTTTATCAAACTGATTTGCTGATGAATAAAATTCCCCTGCAACCTGAGTATTACATTTCTTAAAAACAGGTTTTAAGGAATTGCTGTGTTTGTTCAGGTCTGTCGTGCATACGCATTTGCCAGATGAACTCTTCTACATTTACAACTTTAACATCGCTGTTCAGGCGCCGTACACACCACGAAACCGGGGTAGCTCCACTTTCAGTACCTTTCAGGTTTTCGGCTAAAAGATCGTTAGAAGCACCTATGTCGGTAAATTTCGACCAGGCATGAACCACAACAAGCGAAAATGATGAAGTTTCGGTAGTTAAACTGTTAATTTTGCTGGCAACAAATGCTGGTGTGCCCTGGTTACTTTGGTTTGTGCTGCCAAAATTCCAGATTGAATACCTGGTTGTTATTACCGGGATATCAATACCTTTTGCATTTTTAAACCACATTACTTCGCCGTTGCCGCCGGCATAAGGAGCATATTGTATTGCAATGATGCCGATTAGCTGGTCGTTGCTGTTGATGTATGCCTGGTATGCTTCTTTTGATTGGTCAGAAACTACATTATCGCAAAGCAAGCCCAGGACTTTAACCCGATGTTGGCGCATGTGATTTGCAACTTTTTCGGATAGATTTTTTAATAAAGCGGTACGATCTTTAGTTTGGCCAAAATTGTCGGGATATATATAACCGCCGCCACCAAATTCGATAACAGAGTTATTTGGTATCTGCTCAGAAAGTATCCTTTGCAATTGGTAGGGTGCCATCATGGATAAGTTAACTATTGGTAACCCGAACGACATTTTTACTTTTTGGTTATCAGGATTAAAGTAGTAGGTATCGTTTCGGAATGAGTTCATCATCCATTGTACATTATCACCATCACTCAGGAAAAAGGATGCGTAATGCTTTTTGTCGCCGAAATTGATATACTTGGGGTTTGTAACTGTAGCCAGGCCCGACTGATTTTCAGGATAATTGGCAGACATAAAAGTTGGATTTGAAATCCAGTCGCAGGGCACCATCAGGTTTCCTGATTTTGAAACCAGGCCTACAAAAGATTTTTCGTCGACATTCTGTTCCCAACCTACCACAGGCGACAAGGGTTGAAGCCAGTTCAATATATCAGTAATCAGGGCGTTATTATTCCCTGCCGAGGCTGATTCTGCTTTCTTATTGTAGTTTACCACCATCAAACGGTTTGCAATGGCATAGCTCTTCAGGTTCCCTGTAAGGGTAGGCATCATAACCAGTGAATTGTTGTTGCACTTGTCCTTAAATTCGGCCCACCCGTCAGCCAGGGTTTTATTGCTTGCATCATATTTCATGGTATATCCCAGCTCTTTAACTTTTGGCTCAAGGGCTGCATCCACTATAATGGATCGGTACACATGCGAAGCAATAGTTGCAACCGTTAAACTTTCCTGTTTCCTTACATTGCACAGGATATATCCATCTATTTGTTTCCTGATCTCAGGGTGTAATCCAAGCAGTTCCCAGGTTGTCTGGCTTCCTTTATAAACCATATTTTGCCTGTCTCTAACGGCATTGTAGTCGGGGTTCACCATTTCGGTCCACACCATGGTTTCGCCCCTGCCTTCATTTACTGCAAGCGAAGTGAGCCCGATAATGGATTCAGCCAGGATATGGTTGCGGAGGCTGTTATCTTCGTAATTATTTACGTTGCTGTTAGCATTTACCACAATCCAATACTCTTTGCCCAACTTTTGTTTGGGCAACAGATATTGCCCCTTATCGCTGAACAAATCATACAAGTTGACATATAACGAGGTAGTATTGGTTGAGTCAATGGTCTGTTTTTTGTGTACGGGTGATTCGTATTTGTCGCATCCCCAGCATAGTACACTAAATAGGGAAAGCGTTATTAATGCGAAACTTTTCATGATCTTTATTTTTGTTTTTATGAATTCAATACGATGAAACCTGCCTGTATTGATAGTTTCCTCAATCTTTGCTGTGGCGTGCTTCTTTAAGGCGACTTCATCTGTTTAATTGGCTTTTTTCTTAAATTAAATTTTCAGCGGTTAATTGTAACCGGGATTCTGATCCAAACCTTTAACCTTGTTGCGCTCATCCTGCGGTATCGGGCGTAGCAGGTGAATAGCGTTAAGATTATTGTATTTGGCTGTAAGGATATTGTAGTCGAGTGTGCGAGAAATTAACAGCCCGGTTCTTTTCAGGTCGAACCACCTGTCGTGCTCGCCTAAAAGTTCGCGGCCACGTTCGTCCATTAGTACGTCGAGCGTTATGGTTGCAAGTTCCATACTGGGTGCCTGGTCGGGGCTAACAGCAGCCCGACGTCTGATTGTATTTAATTTATCAAGAGCTTCGGTCTGTTTTCCTGCTCCCTGGTATGCTTCGGCACAAAGCAGGTAGGTATCTGCAAGTCTGAATATGATATCTTCGCGTGAACCAGGTCCTTCCCAAATCATTTTGGTATCTTTAAACTTGTTCATGATCGGCATTCGGTCTGCACCATTCTGCAGAATGGGCAAAGCTGTCGACTGCGGGTACCATAGGTATTCTCCATCTTTTTTGAACGGGTAAAATTTACTTGCACCTTTTGTATCTCCCGAAGCATCATTCCATCGCGGAAAATAAAGTCCAAGCTTACCTGAATTTGCATTTTCCGGGTTGTTAATGTAGAATTCGCGTTTAAAAGTTGCGTCGTAACGTGAATCGATCTCAGGATTAGTGAATAACTCATGCACTCTCGGATTTATCCAGTAGAGTCTGTTCATCGAAGAATAATCGTTCTGATTTTTAACAAACATATCCGGTTCAAGGGCAATAATATTAAATCCAAACAATGCTTGTTGCGGGTTCCCGCTGCCTACGTAGTTTTTGTCGGTTCCATATTGAATGGCCCAGATTACTTCTGCATTATTCTGATTGTTTTCGTTAAAAACATCGGCAAATTTTGCTAGTAGCGCGTGCGACGGAGATTTTATCACTTTTTCGAATGTAGACGCTGCATCGATAAAATCGGTGGATTGGGCAAAAGGTTTATAAGCACGTGTCAGATATATTTTCCCGAGCAAATGAAGCACTGCCGAATTGCTTATTCTTCCTGCTTCGGTAGCAGCAGCCGGAAGTGAATTTTCTATAGCCTTCAGTTCATCAATCATAAAGCTGTAAATTTCTTCTTCTGGATTTCGGACTACTTCGGTAATAATTTCGGTTTGTTCACTTGTTAATAAAGGCACTGGTCCAAAGGTTTCAACCAGGTAGTAGTAGGCCAGTACCCGCAGAAAACGAGCCTGGGCAGTAATTGAGTTATATTCCTCCTGCGTCATTTCGGGCGTAGTGGGCTTAATACGGTTGAGAAGTATATTCGATTCCTGTATAATTTTATACAGGGTGCTCCAGTAGCCGCCTATAACCCCTGCAGTAGAATTAAAGGAGTTGTCATAACCATTGAACATTCTCTCATTGGGAGATTCGGTGATGGCCATATACAAATCGGTACCATAATATTGTAGTTCGCCAGTGTTAAATACCGACCGATATTTTGAATAAGTGTCGATTAAAAGTTTTTCCTGTCCGATTTTCTGGTTGTAAAAGTCGTCGGTAACCACCGAGGGATTTTCCATTTCGAGGAAATCGGAACAACCCTGGAAAGTAAGCAGTGCTGCAGTTATTATGAATATCTTTTTAATTGAGTTTAACATATTCAGGTTTTTAGAAGTTTAATTTAACGCCAATGGTAGTGGTTAACGGATAGAGTGAAAGCTGGGTCGAAACGTTTTCACCGATAATTTCGGGATCGGAACCGATGTAATCAGTAAACGTAAACGGATTCTGCACCGAGCCATAGATGCGCACATCTTTANNTTGATTTTTTTGAGTACTGATGCAGGGATGGCATACCCCAGGGTGATGTTCTGTATTTTTACAAACGTACCCGATGTTTTGCCAAGTACTTGCGTGTAGTACGACTGAGCACCTACCTGTTGGTATTTATTGGCCCCGTTTTCAGGTGTCCAGTAAGGTACATCCAGTTTATTCCAGTGTTCGTTGTCCCAGGCGGTAAACATGTAAGCAAATTCATCATCATATAGACCACCGATCCTGGCAAGGATATCAATTGAAAGATCGAACTGACGATAGGTAAATGTATTGTTCATGCCTGCTGTCCAGTCAGGCATAGGCGAACCCAGTATCTGGTAATCCTGCTGATCAAGTGCATAATCACCATTTACATCCTGAACATGGATATGACCTACACTTTGACCGTATTTTGCAGCTTCCTCGGCTTCATTTTCCTGCCAAATGCCCAGTTGTTTGAAATCATAGATCACTCGTATAGGTTGGCCGATAAACCAGCGGTTTCCTAGGTCGTCCTTTTTGTCTCCAAAAAGGTCAATAATTTCATTCCTGTTCAAAGAGAAAGTGAGTTTCGTTCGCCACGAGAAATCATTCTGCGAAATGTTAACAGACCCCAAAGCAAGTTCGACTCCTTTATTTAGCGTGGTTCCGATATTCTGGTACACGGAGTTGTACCCGTTTACTGATCCAACTGAACGGCTGAAAATGAGGCCATCCGTAGTGCGGTGATAGAAGTCGACTGAACCTGTGAGGCGATCCTTGAAAAATCCGAAATCAACACCTGCGTTGTATTCGGCAGTCATTTCCCATTGGAGGTCTTCATTTCCTTTGTTTGATCCGGTACCAAAACCGTTAACTCCGGTTGAACCGAACAAATAGCGTGAAAGATCAAGTTTGGTCCAGGTTATATCGTTTGTCAGGTTATTGTTACCAGTTTTTCCCCAGCTCAGGCGCAGTTTCAGGTTACTCAGGAAGTCGACTGATGACAGGAATTGCTCATTTTTCATCTGCCAGCCCAATGCTATTGAGGGCATAAATCCCCATTGATTTGGTTTTTTTAGTCGTGATGTTCCATCATATCTTCCGGTTAAGGTAAGCAGGTAACGGTCAAACAATGTATAATTTGCCCGGCCCATGAATGATATCATGGATGATTCTGTATAGTAGCTGCTCACATCACTGATTTTATCAGCTGTTTGTATGGCATGCCAGTCCGATTCGTAGGGTAAGCCTTCTCCACGCATGGCAGATCCCAGGTGCACATCTTTCTGCATGCTGTACAACCCGATAACTTCTATTTTGTGATTGCCGTTAAACTGCTTTTTATAAGTGGCAATGTTATCCCATACCCAGTTTTTTGATCTGTTTTCCGAGCGATAAGCTTCTTCCGGATTTACGCCACCTTTTTGCTGTGTATATTTCCCTATCCATTCGCCAAACAAATCAGTATTAAACTGGTAAGCAATCTGCGATTTGAGGGAAAGACCCTCAATTGGAGAGTAATCGATAAAACCAGTAAAATTTGCAAAAAAGGCTTCCTGCTGTTTTTTGTTGTTCTGTATCTGAACCAGTGGATTAATCTTACTAGAGGTTGGTTGTACAATAAATGCAAGATTACCATCTTCATCATAAGGACTTTCAATAGGAGGTATGAGGTACGCATTCATTAATGCATCCGAAGCTCCCAGATCAGTGTTTGTACTTGAAAGATAAGTAGTAATCCCGGTTTTCAGTTTTTTTGTAAATCTATGTTCGAGCCCGACATTAGCAGTAATACGTTTAAAGCCTTCATTCCCGATCATTCCCTGGTCGTTGAGATAACCAAAGCCAAATGTATATGATGTATTTTCATTACCTCCCGAAGAGTTGATGCTGTGTGAGGTTACATACCCCGGGTTTGAGAGTTCCCTGATCCAATCGTAATATTCGCCATCTTTAATACGCTGTTTTTCTGCATCAGTCAAAAAATCAGGTCGTGATAACGAAGCATCGCCATATTTCTTCTTCCAGAGTTTGATTCGGTAATCAACATATTCATCGCCATTACCCAGGTTTCCGATCATGTCGGGAATCCGGGTTGGGGTTTTAATGCCATAAGATCCGGAGTACTCTATATTAAACCCCTTTTTCTTATTAGCTCCTTTGGTGGTTACAATAACAACCCCGTTCGATCCGCGTGATCCGTAAATGGCGCAGGACGATGCATCTTTCAGCACATCAATAGATTCAATATCGGCAGGGTTTAAGTGTTTCATGCCCGAATAGGAAGCTATTCCATCAATTACATAGAGCGGCTCATTCGAGAAATTTATTGAATTCAGCCCCCTGATCTGTATTGACATATCGGAACCGGGCCTGTTCGACGATTTTGTGACCACAACACCTGATACCCGGCCATTGAGTGATTCAGTCATATTGGAGTTCATCGATTTTACAAGTTCGGTTCCGGCTAGCGAACCAACAGAGCCGGTTAAATCTTTTTTCTGTACAGTTCCATACCCAATTACCACAATTTCACTCAGGTTTGTGGCTGATGATTTTAACGATATATCAAGGGTTTGAGCACCGTTAACTGAAATTTCCTGTTGCTGGTATCCAACAAATGAAACCATGAGTACCGTATTTGCACCCGTTACTTTTATGGAGAATTTACCATTTACATCGGTCATTACCCCGGTGTTGGTGCCTTTAATGGCTACAGATGCCCCGGGGAGTGTTTCCCTGGTTGCGGCATCCCTCACGGTTCCGGTTACAGTTATCTGCTGGGCTAATAAGTAACCTGGCAGCAGCATCATACAAAGCCAGAGTTTTATCTTGATTGCAAAATTCATTGAGGTTGTTTTTTCGTGTTTGGAGTTATGTTTATTGCATGTGCTTATTATAAAAGCTTATACATCAGTTTCCGGTTTTATACCATTTGTATTTACCTACTAATTTTGCATTATGCCTTCCGGTTTTATCCGGTATATTTTCCGGATTCTGTGGCACAGAGGTGAAATCCCAGGCACATACCAGGTCGGGTTCTGTTCCGGTAACGTCGGAATTCATCAGGGTAACCACCTGCTCAATACTTTTTGCTGTACTCCACATGCGGAATTTTTTCATGTACCCGGTCATGCATCTCGAGAGGTCAGTTGGTTCCTGGAAAGCCCACATGTTGGTATTTTGCTTGTTGGGCTGGTATTGCTGTATTACTCCCGCATTGTCAAGAATGTCGTTTGTTTTTGAGAAAAACTGTTTCCCGTTGAGGTACATTTTTAACTGCCCTTCGGGAAGGCTTGCATCATAAACCATCGCTAAATGGTTCCATTCGCCAAAGTTGGTTGGATATTTACTTCCGAATTCCAGCACTCTTGAGGTTTGTGGCCCCATGCCGATGGTTGCCCTCAGGTTATCTCCCATAAAGTTTATCATCCATCCTTCGAATGGGGTGGCTGTATTATTAAATGTCGCAACCAGGTCCCCAATTCCACTCTCAAAGAAACCACTGTTGTATTTTATCCAGGTTTCAACAGTAAAAGCATCGCTGCCACCATATGCCGGATCGGAGCCAAATTCAATGCGGCCTTTCCTGTCTATACCCATAACCTGGAGTTCAGCGGGTGTTCCAGCTGGTAGCGTAATCTGAAGTGAATTCTTAAAGTCGGCGATGGCTTTATTTGCTGCTATGCAATAGTTGTCAATTTCGTATTGCAAAACAAATTTATCAGCAAGAGCCAGCGATTTTCCCATTTGCAGATCAATCAGTGCTTTTTGCAGGTTTATGGCTTCTTCGCCGGGGTACGTGCCATCAATATCGCCAATTGCTGATGTGTCGAGAATGGCAGCCATTTCATTCATTTTTTGGTCGAGGCAATCGAACTGAAGCGGAGGCCTTACGGTTTTAGAATCTTTTGTACATGATTCCGTCAGAGCGATTGCTAACAGTATGAGTAAAAAGAGCGTGTAGTGATTTTTCATTATTTTAGGGTTAGTGTTTTAGCCAGCACAAAAATGTGTTGTCAGGGGTTAATTTGTTGATTAAATTGAGATTAATTTGAGATTAATTTTTCATGAAATTATATAATTTCATTTCCATCCTATGCAGGTTCCGGTTGCGCTTAAACATTGCTCAACTAACACACAATTTGCAGAAAAGGAGTTG
Organism: Bacteroidales bacterium UBA4417; assembly: GCA_002389705.1. Lineage (GTDB taxonomy): Bacteria > Bacteroidota > Bacteroidia > Bacteroidales > UBA4417 > UBA4417. The sequence goes on along the minus strand of DGQJ01000144.1, from coordinate 12,185 downwards.
GAGGCTAGGCCGTAACCGCGACGGGATATCTATTATAGGTATGGTCTTCAGCGGTTGAAGGAGGCAGACTTCATCTATCTGAGGTCGGATGTTTTTTTACTGATTATCTCCTGGAATGATTTGGGGATGCTTTCACCATTTTCGTGTTTAAAAGCAATCAGGTAATTATTGTATCGTTTTTTAGCCTGGTCCATCTTGTTGAGTTTAATGTACGATACAATCTCAAAATGCAATACTTTTTCATTCAGTTTGTCAATGCAATTCAGGATATTAGCCATTTGCACCACTTCTGAATATTTACCATTTTTAAAACCAGATTCAAGCAAAGGTGGAAAGATGGTTAAAATTTCATCCTCAAATTCTTTTTTCAATGTGTCAAAACATTCGAAGTCGAGTGATTTAAGGAAAGCGCCCCGTTTTAAAATAACTATCAGTCTCTGCAATATTGAATAGTTTTCTGTATCCAGCAACAATGCGCCCATAAGTTGCTTGTACTCCTTAAAATCACAGTAAAACAAATTACTGATACTGAGCGAAACAGAACCTTTATTTGTTATCAAATCTATCCCTTCAATATCAGTTAAAATTTCTCTGAGTTGGTTCAGGATTACCCCTTTCGAGTTTTTAGCCTTATCAACAGGTTTTTCAGGCCATATATTTGAATAAATCTGGGCTGATGAGACCCCTTCGCCATTTTTAATATAGTTCAGCAGGATAAAAAGATAGAGTTGCCTGATTTTCGGGCTGAACAAATGGGTTATATCACGGCCGTTTTTATCGAGTGCTTTATATTCACCAAATAGGAAAATTGCATTTTTAACGGGCGTGTTAGCCACTACTTCTGTTGTTACTGCAGGCTCTTCTATGTGTAGTGCGGAACGTGTTTTTTTTCGCCTTTTCTGCAAAACAAGAAAATATATAAATAAACCCAGTCCAGATAAACCTCCCAGTGCATATAAAACCCGGTATTTGATCCCGGCATTTTTTGTTTTTACGAATATATCGCTCGAAACAGGTGGATCAGATATGGAGTATACTTTTATAATCGAAGATCCATCAGGCTGAAATTCCTGAGTGGTGCAGTATAACTCTTTGGTAATCGAGTTAAAATATAAATTTGCATTGGTTTCAATCCTTTCGGAATTCATGGGTATTGAATCTCCAAGTATCTCATAATTCCCGTTACTCAGGTTGAATTTGTATAGCTTCAGAAATGTATTCGGAATGTATTCGGGGTAACAAATGGTGTAAAATGATTTTTTATCGTCAGCAAGAAACATATTCCTTACCGTTACCATCCCCTGGCCCCCGATCGAAATATTCCATAGTTTTTTAATTGACCGAGTCTGGTGGTTAACCCTGTAACAATCAAAATAGTATGATTTCCCCAGGCTCTGGTCACCTGTATTGTTACCAATTCCGCCAAATACAATGGTGTTGTGTGGACTTTCCACAACCTGGCCCAAGAAAAAACGGGGGGTTATTCTGTCACCTGTATAAGGTATGATTGTCCATGTATTACCAGGTATGTTGTATTGCATGAAATCTCCGGCAAACCTACGGTTACCAAATCCGCCGAAAATCAGGTAGTTTTGTTTTACGGCATCATAAAACCCTATATGGTGATGGCGCTGCTGTGGCAGCTGAAGCTGGCTTTTATTAACCCAGGTTAACCGGGTCAGGTTAAGACTGGCTATGGATGATTTGAACAGGGGAAGGTCATTTACTTCGTAAATAAATAAACTGTTGCTGGTAGTGTCAATAAAACTCATGCCTAATCGCATAGGTACATCCAATGGGTTGGCATACCTGGCTGTTTCTGTGGTGTTTGATTTGCAATCGAAAAACACAACTGAATCTTTATTGGCAATAATTATCCGTTGTTGCTGATTATCAAAATTTATGGCAGCCACAGTTTTCGAACTTCCTGTATAACGGAGCTTCCAGTGATATGATTCATTAATAAGCCATACCGGGTTGTCAACATGCCCCAAAGCACTCCCTTTGGTATCATGAACGGCATTGCCGTCATGTTCGTCGAACAGGAATGAAAAAGCTTTTTTCTCACCCCTGATGACTAATTGCCTAATCGCTATTTTGGGTACATCAACTACGTTATCGTGCTTGCCGAAAATAATTACCGGCGAAAATTGTTTTTTATACTGTTTAAAAAAGGAAGTATATGATTTACCATCCACTATTATTTCGATGGCATTCTTATCTGATAAAAAATTGAGAGTAACACGATGCCACCTTCTATATCCCAACTCAGATTTTTTAAGTGGTATCTGAACCAGGTTCTGTTTGCTGTCGATATTGAAATCGAGGTAAACATAATGATCTTTTTCACTCAGGGTTAACGAAAATGAGGCTTCCGATTCATTATCCTTTATAAAACATACGTATCCAAATGAAGTAGTATCGAGAATTGAAAGATCAAAAGAAAGTGTAAACCGGTTGTTAAAAACAGGCATCGAGTGTTGAAACACATTATATGATGTACGCTCCGATATCAACTTGTTATTTCCCTGGAATAACAGCCCCTGGGCCTGCAGCCTGACAGAGAAACCTAAAATAAAAAGTAAACATAACCATGCATACCTGATTATTCCCGATCTGTATACTGGATTTGTTTTAACCATTTCTTCCCTGGCATTATGCTTGGTTTGTAAACAGGGACAACATCCTGTTACCTGTTATTCAAATAAATCCTTAATGGAACTTATCTGGCAAAATTAGAAAAAAAACTAAATGATTTGAAATTGGTTTCCACCTGGAGTTTGTGGTTTTGATGAAGGATGTTATTTGTGAACTGCAGGCAGAAAGTCGGTCAACCGGGAATTGGCATCACATGTAATACGACAACATTATAAAATCAACTAAAGCCTGATTTATGCATATTTTGAATAAAGCTTTAATTGGGTATGCAACCTTTTTAAGTCAGGTTGCACCTTTTGTCCGAATCAAATAATTTAGAGTAGCCATGAAACAAATTTTTATACTGCTTTCAGTTCTAAGCATTTCAATGCTTGTTGCATCTTGCAAAAAGGAAAAATCAGAGCCGGCTGAATTTAAAACCGTAGTGCTAACCGAAAAACAAAAGCAGTTATCTACTGCCAGCAACGCTTTCGGATTTGAGTTTTTCAAAAAAGTGAACGAAGTTTCAGGTAACGATGTTAACCTGATGGTTTCGCCGCTCAGCGTAAGTATGGCGCTGGGAATGACCCGTAACGGAGCTGCAGGCACAACCCTTCAGGCTATGACAAATACACTGGGATTTGAAGGTATGAGCGACGCTGAAATCAACCAATCGTATAAATATATTATTGAAACCTTTACCGGACTCGATCCAAAAGTCAAACTACAGATTGCCAATTCCATCTGGTATGATAAAGATTTCAGTGCAGAAACCGCTTTTGTAACAACTAACCAGACTAACTTCGGAGCTGAAGTTACAAAACTTGATTTTTCAAATGCCTCCGCTGCAGTCATGATAAATGCGTGGGTAAAGGAAAAGACCAATTCGTTGATTCCTGAAATAATTGATCAAATTCCGGCTGAGGCTGTTATGTATCTTATAAATGCCGTGTATTTTAAAGGGCAATGGAAATACCAGTTTGAAAAGGATAAAACCGTTCAAAAACCATTTTATCTGTCTGGCGGGAGTACTATACAGGTACAGGCCATGCATCAGCATGAGACTTTGCCATACTTTAAGGGAGCTGCTTTTCAGGCTGTTACACTTCCATATAACCAGGGGAATTATAACATGACCGTACTATTGCCCGATGCAGGTAAAACCGTTAATGATGTAATAACATCGCTTTCGCAGGAAAACTGGAATGCGTGGATTCCGCAGTTTTCCGAAGCAGATATTCAGCTTCAGATTCCCAAATTCAAGTACACCTACGAAGAAAAACAGATAAAGCCGGTTCTGGCTGCTTTGGGAATGGAAGTGGCATTCGATTCCAATAAAGCTGATTTTACCCGGATCAATTCAGCAGGCGGACTGTATATTTCGGATATAAAACATAAAACATATATAGCTACCGACGAGGAAGGAACCGAAGCTGCTGCTGTTACCTCAGTTGAAATAGGCTATACATCCGTCGGCCCTGATCAAACCAAATATGTAACCATTGATCGGCCGTTTGTTTATTTTATCTCTGAAAAATCAACATCAACTATTTTATTTATTGGTACGGTGATGAATCCGAACCAGGAATAAGATTTAGCTATTCAATTTTGTATCTAAGCCCGGTTATGCCGGGTTTTTTCATAAATACGCTATCCATAGGCCGGCACGTATTAACTTTGTGAACCAATAAAGCTTTCGAACTGTTCTATAGTTTTAATTTACCAGGATTACAATGACAACTGAAGTCCCTAAACAGAAAATCACCTTACCCGGCTTACGCAAGCTCTTCAGGTTATACAGTTACATAAAGCCTTACAAATACGAGTATGGACTCGGACTTTTGTTTTTGTTGGGTTCGAGCAGTGCCAGCCTGGTATTTCCTAAGTTGCTGGGGCAACTGGTCGATTTGGGAAACCAGGGTAAACTAGCCCAGGAAATTAACCGTATAGCACTGGTGCTTATTGCAGTACTGATAGGGCAAGCTGTATTTTCATATTTCCGGATATTTCTTTTTGTTCGTGTGGCCGAAAAAACCCTGGCCGATCTTCGCCAGAACACGTTCAATCACCTTATTCGCTTACCAATGAAATTTTTTCAGTTCCGTAGAGTGGGGGAGCTGAACAGCCGGATTTCATCGGATATCACTTTGTTACAGGATGCGTTAACCAGCACCCTGGCCGAATTCCTGCGGCAGATTATTATTATTGTTGGAGGCGTAAGTCTGATGATGATAACTTCCCTGAAACTAACACTTTTCATGCTTATGATTGTGCCGGTTATTATGATATTAACTGTGTTTTTTGGCAGATACATTCGCAAACTCAGCAAACAGGCGCAAACACAAGTAGCCGATTCCAATACCATTGTGGAAGAAACTTTACAGGGAATTCAGAGCGTAAAATCTTTTACTAATGAGTTCTTCGAAATGGCGCGATACCGGGGCAAAACCCTCGAAATTGCGCATACTGGCATTAAAAACGGAAAACTCCGCGGAGCTTTTTCTTCGTTTACCATTCTTGGGCTTTTTGGTGCCATGGTAGCTGTAATCTGGCGGGGATCAACGCTGCTTGCTTCGGGCGAGCTGGCTACCGGCGAGTTGTTTTCATTTGTTATTTATTCCATGTTTATAGGCGGAACCATTGGTGGAATGGCTGATGTATTTGCCCGGGTGCAGAAATTTATAGGAGCAACAGAGGATTTACTCGAAATATTCAACGAACCTGTGGAGGATGTCGGGGAACCTGCCGATATTTCTCCCGCAGAAATTATACACGGAAGTATCAGGTTCGAAAATCTTTTGTTCAGTTATCCTACCCGTACTGAGGCAAATGTACTGAAAGGCATAAGCGTAGACATTAAACCCGATACATTAGTTGCCCTTGTAGGACCAAGCGGTGCGGGTAAATCAACCTTTGTTTCTCTTTTATTAAGGCTTTATGAGCCAACCGGCGGGCGTATCTTTTTTGATGAGAAGGACAGCCAATACATACCGGTTACCACGCTTCGGAGCCAGATGGCTGTTGTGCCGCAGGATATCTTCTTATTCGGAGGTACCATTCGCGAAAACATAGCCTATGGCAAAACCTGGGCAACCGAAGAAATGATTGTTGAAGCAGCCCGCAAGGCAAATGCCTGGGAATTTATAAGCCTCTTCCCCGAAGGACTTGATACACTGGTTGGTGAGCGTGGCACACAACTTTCGGGCGGACAACGCCAACGCATAGCCATTGCCCGTGCCGTGCTTAAAGATCCCAAAATTCTTATTCTCGACGAAGCAACTTCTTCATTGGATTCTGAATCCGAACGCATGGTTCAGGATGCACTTGAAAAACTGATGAAAGGGCGTACATCTATTGTAATCGCACACCGCCTCTCGACCATTCGGCAGGCTGACAATATACTGGTGCTGGATAATGGCCGGATTGTTGAGCAGGGCACCCACGAAGAACTGCTGCAACTGGAAGGCGGGCTTTACCGCAACCTGAGCGGGCTGCAGTTTGCGGGGTAGGGAAAGCTTTTTAGCATTTTGGCGTTTTAATTATGCTTCATCCCGAGCTTGGGAATTATGCCGTGATAAAGCATCCGAATTTTGATGTGCCTGAAGGTGAGAAGCTTGAGTTTTATTGCCTGTACTGCAACAAGCCCCTGCTTTCGGAACGTAATGTCAATCTTGCTAAAATACTGATGAGCGATGAAGATGGCCTGACTTACGAAATCCACTTTTCGCGGATTGCCGGACAGCATTCAACTTACAAGATTATAGGCGAAAATTTCGAATTTTTTGGTGAAGATGCTGAAGAATACCGGCTAAATTTTGACTATTGAAAATCAAAACACCTGCGCTGTCAACAAATTGATCTGCTTCCCAGGTTTTATCCATTTTCGCCAGTGTTATTTGATTCAAAGGAGAACCTTACTTTTTCTGTTCTTCAATTCGCCATTTTTCCTGCTCCTTACTTTCGCGGATCATATCCTGCGGATTGTCAATTTCAGGTCCTTCATGCAGTTGTTTCCAGTCGAATTTTTCATCCAGCGGATCAAGCGCTTTTTGCGGATCGAAAATCCTGACATCAACCGGTAAGGCAATATAGGGTGTAAAATCGGGCGTGTCGGTAAACATATCGGCTAAATCACAGGCACCTGCATCGTATTGGTTCAGGTAGGGGAGTCCAAGTACATTCCAGAAAGTCTTAAAAATGCTACCGAAGCTATAATGGCTGTGGCTTACGTAGTTTTTCCTGGCATAGGGCGAAACAACCATCAGTATACTGCGGTGCGCATCCACATGATCAACGCCGTTTTGAGCATCATCCTCGGTAATTACAATAGCCATATTGGCCCAGTAAGGGGTATGTGAAAGGAATTCAACTATGCGTCCCACAGCCAGGTCGTTGTCGGCCATATAGCTTTCGCGGAAGGGATAGCCCGCCTCGGGGCGCTCACCGGCTCCATGATCATTGGGGATAATAACAGTAAGCAGTTGTGGCATGCTGTCCTTTCCGGGTCCCCATTTTTCGGTAAACTCTTTTTTAAACATATCAATCCTGAACTGGTCGGGAATAGCCGTGTTATAGGTTGGATACACACGCGAGGTATAATCGAACAGTGTGGCCGGAAGCGGGAAATTTGCCACATGTTTTATGCCCCCGTACTTGTAGGAATCCTGGTAGTCGGCAGGCTCGAACATAACGCTGAACCCAAAATTATAATACGCTATCTTGTGCCTGGCCAGGTGGTCCCACATGGAGCCGGCTTCGTTGTAATCCTCCGGGTATATTGCACCCGATGCTCCATTCATGCCCAGGTTGCCGGGGGCTTTGGAGTTTTCGCGATACTCGCGGTTGCCGCCATAATTGGCAGGTGTGGTAGCTTCGACCCATTCGTTGGGATAGGTGTTCACCAGCCAGCGGTGCCCATCGGCCGAAACATCCGAATCAACATAAAAATTGTCGCTGAAACAGAAACTTTCAGCCAGTTTCAGGTGGTTAGGCATTATTGTGGCATTTTCGACCCTGCTGCTTTTATTCCTGTTGGTAAATGTCCTGTTGCGGCCATACCGGGCCAGGGTCGTATCGCCTTCGGCACCTTTAACCTGCCCCAGAATCTCGTCGTAAGTCCGGTTTTCTTTGGAGATAAAAACAATATGCTTGATGGGCGACGATGTTGTGGCCGGTGCCAGCGGGATGGGGTTGTTTATCCGCCATTTCAGCGTTTCCGATGAGGTTGGGATAAACCTGAAATTATTCTTGAGCACCTGCTGTGTCATATTTTCGAGTTCCGTTTTACCTGGAATATCTATAATTTCGATGGTGCCTTTCATCAGGCTGCCGATATAGGTTCCTTCAGGACCGGGAACAAAATTTCTGCCACCATTGGGACCGCTTCCATAGCCTTTGGCATTGGCCACGATTAGTTTTTTGCCATCGGGCGATACGTTTATGCGTGCCGGGAACCAGCCGGTAGGAATATGTCCTGTTACGCTGAGGGTTTCTATATCAATAACCGCAACGGCATTGAGCCCCGACTCAGTTACATAAACTGTTTTGCCATCGGGCGAAATATCCAGCCCGAAAGGGATTACTCCTCGATATTTCGCCAGGCGTTGGTCGGGTGAAAGTTTTATGTGTTTTACAATTTTGTTCTTACGGGCATCAAGTACGGTGATATTATCGTTATTTCCATTCGAAATAAACACATAGCGGTTGTTCGCAACGATTGAATTTGGGCTCGATCCGCCAACCGCCGGGAAATCTTCAACCATTTGGCCTACCAGGTTGCCGGTTTTAATTTTAGCAACTACGCGGGGTTTGTTGTTTTTTTGCAGGCTTACTGCCCATACCGAAAAACTTTCATCAGTATTTACCGGTCCCAGCCCGGGTATTTCGAGCGAATCGCTATAAAAGCCTTCTTCTGATTGTTTGGTTGCGTATGCCGATGCCGGGAAGTCGATGGTGCTGTTTTTCCACGTACCGTTTTTCCGGCGTTTCACCAGGCTGTATTCATACATACCCACATTGGCAACGTATACAGTTTTTTCGTCGGGCGAAAGTGCGATTCCGAAAGGATAACGGCCAACCGGCACATTGTAGAGCAGTGTTTTGCGTTGCACATCAACCACAATCATCCGGAAGCCGATCTGGTCGACGGCATACAGCCTTTTACCATCTGTACTCAGCACCATATCTCCAATATAGCCATGCGTGTAATCCACTTTTTTGTCGGCCAAGCTGCAATTGATGGAATCCGTTTTTTTGCCGGAACTAATATCGAACATATAGATTTTATTCTCCTGGCCGCCGGCTACGTACACAGTTTTGTTATCGGGCGAAATAGCCAATCCCATAAAAACCGAAGCCAGCACTCCATTGTCTGTCGAAGGACCGGGTGGCACCTGCTGCGAATCGGGATGATCTGAATTCAGGTTCCTTAAAATGGTGATTGAAAGGGGCTGAATTCCCGAATTTGCAGTTACGGCTATATTACCATCGGCGCTGATGGCCAGTCCATAGGGGTGTGGCGCAGTAACAAAACTCTTACCTGCAGGTGTAATTATACGGCCATTGGGAATTACAGTTTTTCCTTGCTTGTCGATATGTGTGTACTGCTTTTCGGCAGGGGGCGTGATAATAAAGTCCTGTTGCTGAGCAATTCCCGGCAATATCAACATCAGTGCGGCAAGGGAAACTATGAGCTTTTTCATAAAGGCGTATTAAAGTACAATTCTGTTTTCAGAAGGTATAAATAAATGGAGGATAAAAGTACAAATCCCTTTCTATAACAGGTGGAATTATTTTGTGAAATTTAGTGCTGAGTGCTATGTGATGTGTGCTGTGTGTTGAGTGCTGAGTGCTATGTGTTGAGTGCTGTGTGCTTAGTGGGTAGTTTTTAAATGTGTTGGTTCATTATCGCCTTGTATTCATTTGGTTGCTTATCAATAATTTGAATTGAAATGCAAAACCATCATTAACTTTGTTAAATATTAATCATCTACAGCCAATGAACCCAATGATAAGGACGATATGGGTGCTTTGTTTTGCCTTAGCCATGGGTTATCTTGAAGCAGCTGTTGTGGTTTATCTCAGGGCATTATACTATCCCGAAGGTTTTTCCTTTCCCTTGAAAGAAATGTCACAAACCCTTGCAGTAACTGAATTGTACAGGGAAGTTGCTACGCTGGTAATGATTTTTACAATGGGTGTTCTGGCAGCTGAGCATTGGCTGCACCGCTTTGCCTGGTTCCTGGTTGTTTTTTCAACCTGGGATATCGCCTATTATGTTTTTCTGAAATTGCTGCTTAACTGGCCTGCCTCCTGGTTTACAACGGATATTCTCTTCCTTTTGCCCAGCATATGGACGGGACCGGTTATTGCTCCTGTTATCAATTCTTTAACCATGTTGCTGCTGGCTTTTGTAATTCTTTATGTGGGTCACGAACAGAAGCATATGCTGAAGCTTCCGGCTTTTGCCTGGATGTTGCTGGTAGCAGGTACGGTATTTGTTTTAGTAGCCTATATGAAGGATTTTTTGCTGTATGCTCAGCAGTACAGGCACAACCATCCCGAAACGGATTTGGATTCTGGAGCCATGTTGATGAAACTGTCAGCCAGTTTTATTCCCCGCAATTTCGACTGGGCTCTGTTTTTCTCCGGTGTTCTGATGCACCTGCCTGCCATAGCATTTATTGTAATCCGAAAGATGAAGAAAAGGCTTCTGAAAACTGAAGTTCACCCGTAGGTTTCCGCCGATACATGATCAGCGCCAGTATATTAAAATAAAAGCCATGCAAAACAAGGCTTTTATTTTTTTAAGATCTTAATATATTTTATCGGTAGATCATAATCTTTTTAGATATGGGTTGGATCCCGGCATAAATCTGCAGAATATACATACCCGGTGCAAAACCTTCGGTAAGGATGAGCAGGTTCGTTGATTTTGTATTATTCCGGTAAACAATTTTACCCTGGCTGTTTATCATCCGTACTTCGGTGAATTTAACCGGGGTAACAATATTTATAATCTCGCTGGCCGGGTTAGGGTACACATGGTATGCAACTTCATCGGTTTCTGATATTCCCAGGGCAATCCAGGTCGAGATGCATGTTCGCTGTGATTCACCACCTGCATAAACCGCCGTAACACAATACAATTGCTGTCCTTTTGCTACCGGCGAATCAGTAAACTGTAATTCGGTTGTGTTTTTAATCAGTGTGTCGTTGCGGTAAATATTGTAGCTCAGGGGGGTAACGTCCGGTTTTGCCCACGAAAGCTGCACAGTTTGCTCTACGGTTTGTACGTTGAGTTCCGAAACAGGATTTCGTACCGCTTCCGGAACCAATACCCCGATATATTTATGAATCCCCTCCTCCAGTGAGCTGTTATTTATACCGCCTGCCCAGCCGGTTTGGTGATTAATAAAAGCGACTGCTGTGAATGGATTATAGTCGGTTCCGGCAGCTTTCGACCAGGAGTGACCAAAATCGAAACTGTACGAGGCGCCGGATCCAACCGATACCAGCGTACTTTCGGTACCGGGTACAAACACAATATCTCCTTTCTGAAACGGTCCGGTGGGGGAAACTGCCTGCCATGTTGCACCACCGTCGTGGGTTTCCTTCATCACCGTATTGGTAGCCGTTTGCACTACCAGGCCATTCATTTCGTCCTTGAAACATATTTTTTGTACCCCGCTGGTTAGGGGCGAAATCCCTGTATTCGAAACCGTCCAGTTTAATCCCTTGTCGTGCGAAATGTACAGGTTGCCTTTATTGGTGCCAAACATTACGGTGCTGGTCCCAATGGCTTGTATTACCGAAGTCCAGCCCCCTTCATCTGTTGCCGGCGTAACTCCTCCGCCAATTTTGGCTTTCGGAACCCTGGTCCATGTTGTTCCACCATTGGTTGTGGTGTAAATTTCGAAATAGTTGTTTTTTACATCTCCATGGCACATGCCTTCGTTGGCGTTCCAAAACCATACATTATCAGCAAATGACGATGAACCCTGCAGGGCGCCCGGAAGATGAACCCAGGTATTACCTCCATCGGTGGTTTTGTATACGCCACAGGTGTCATTTTGCGTTGCCTGGCTATAAACCGAAACAAAAGCGGTATTCTTATCAATCCCGCATATATTTCCCAATCCGAATCCATCCCAGCCAAGCACCGAGCCCGACGACCAGGTTGTACCTCCATTGGTGGTTTTGGTAAATTCGGTAATCTGTTTCGACGACACAGGGTTAAAATCTGTAGCAGTGGCCCAAACCGTTTGCGGATCAACAACATGTATATTCTGAATACCTCTGAAAGCTGAATTAAAAGCAGTTGACTGGGTGATCCATTCACTCAGGCCGACATTTACTTCCTGGTACACAGTATCCGTGGCATCAATAGCCTCAACGCGAACCTTATACGTGCCAAGCGGCACTCCGTTTGTATTCCACGAATATGTGGACTCAGCACTGCTTGTTGTACTTGCAAGCTGATTGTTGATATACAGTTTCACGGCCAAAGGCGATCCTTTTACAACCGAATATTTTATATCGAAATTGCC
>DGQJ01000093.1 GCA_002389705.1 Bacteroidales bacterium UBA4417 | reverse complement strand
GCTGACCAATAATCGGAGGATTCCTTATCGCGGAGGTAAATATACCGGCCCGGCTGATCCATAGGAACCGAGTTAAAGCGGATTCGTGTAAAGCGGCCCTGACCAGCGGATTTGTAAAAACTATATCCACCGGCATTATTGGTTATTATGGCACCGTACTCTGTTGATCCCAGGTAATTACTCCACGAACGGGGAGTATTGGGTGAGGTGATGACATATTCCTTGCTTTCGTCGTCGAAAAAACCGTATTGCATATTTTGATTTTAGACCCTTAAAGTGATTTTTTAGCCTTTAAAGCTGCAAGTTCCAGGTTAATTTCTATCACCTTTTTCTCATCCAGATGATAAAATAATAAGGCGAAAACAGCTATGGCACTCCAGATGGCAGGCATAATCCCAAACAAAACGCGAACGCCTTGAATGGTTTCGGGTGATTCGGTGGCATTGGCAACAAAGCCAAAATAGGCTAATAAATATCCGGCAATTGAGCCGCCTATAGACCATCCGAATTTTTGGGCAAAATTTGCCGACGAGTATATCAGACCCGTTGCCCGTCGGCCTGTTTTGAGCTCCGAATAGTCAGCGGTATCTGCATACATACTCCACATCATGGCCATAGCCGGTCCCACTGCAAAATTGCACAAGGCCTGAAAAATAAACATGAGTGTAATCTGGTCTTTATTGAGGAAATAATACGATATACTTAGTATTGTACCTAATGCCATTGATGTTATGTATGCTTTCTTTTTCCCAATGAGGGCAGCCATAGGTTTTAACATTATTGTACCTAAAATACTGCTCACCGTTCCAACGACCATAAATGTAGAAACAAGCGTATCGGCACCAATCTGAAATCCAAACAAATTTGCAGTACCTGCCCCGTTCACATAATATTTAAAATAATAAATAATAGATCCATTGCGCACAGCTACATATAAGCAAGTCATTATGCCAACAAGGGTTAAGATTAACCAGGGGACATTGGTAAATAAATCTTTAATATCTTTTTTTATTGAATTGTTTGTATCAACTATAGGCTTAACTCTTTCTCTGCATAAAAAGAAAGTGGTAAGAAACAGGATTACAGCCAGAAAAGAGTAAATACCCATGGCAACTGAAAATCCAAACTGTTCATTTACTGATCCATCAGAATGGGCACTTAAAAGTCCGAAAAAGTGAACCAGTTTTAATGTAAAAGCCTGTACAATTATGCCTCCCGAAAAGGCAAAAATTGCACGAAAAGCTGACAAACTGGTTCTTTCAAGAGAGTTAGACGACATTACTGCCATCAAGGCACCATAAGGCACATTAATGGTAGAGTAAACAAACATCATGGCCGTGTACGTTAAATATGCGTAAACCAATTTACTGCTGGTAACCAGGTCGGGTGTATAAAAGGTCAGGAATCCAAGTATTCCAAAGGGTACAACTGTATATAGTATCCATGGCCGGAATTTTCCGTATTTTGAGCTTGTGCGGTCGGCAAGCATACCTACCAGGGGATCGTAAAATGTATCCAGCATACGAACAACCAGAAACATGGTTCCTGCCGCAGCTGCCGAAATGCCAAACACATCGGTGTAGAAATAAAGCAAAAACATGGTAAAGGTTTGGTAATAAAGATTTGAAGCCAAATCCCCCATTCCGAAAGCTGATTTTTCTATAACAGATACTTTTTCTGTAAGTGATTCCATGTCAATGTTGTGAAAAGAGATTATTCGTGGATTAAATCAGCGGTTTGTTGTTCTCAATCAGCCGGATGATGTTTTGTACTGTACCTGCTGAACGATAGCCATCCTGAGGTGTATTCATGCAATAGTCGGTGAGTTTTTCAATGGTTGATGTGGCCACATGCATACGTGTATCCGACGAAGCATAATAAATGAATACTTCATCAAGCTCATTTCGGATCCAGCCATTCGAGAAAAGCACATTTGAAACATCTCCGGTTCTTTCTTCGCCTTCCGGAGCCATTAAATAACCTCCGGGAACTGCTATCACTTTCCAGGGTTGCTGCAGGTCGGTCATAAACATATAAAGCACATAGCGTAAACCGGCAGCGCAACCACGCACGCCATGGGCCAGGTGTAGCCAACCCTGTTTCGTTTTTAGAGGAGGTGGTCCCTGTCCATTTTTCGATTCTTTGATGGTATGATAAATCCTGGATTCAATGATCAGTTCCTCCTTAACTTCGGCATTTTCAATATCATCAATCAAAGCCCAGCCGATGCCTCCGCCTGAGCCTGCATCAATAAATCCATCCTGCGGCCGAGTGTAAAGGGCATACTTTCCATCTACAAATTCGGGGTGCAGAACTACATTTCTTTGTTGGCTCTTAGTTTTCAAATCTGGAAGTCTCTGCCAATCGATGAGATTATGCGTACGCACGATTCCTGCTTTGGCTATGGCAGAAGAAAGGTCGCCCGGAAGGGCATCCGGATCTTTTCGCTCGCTGCAGAATATACCATAAATCCAGCCGTCTTCGTGCTTTGTTAATCGCATATCGTATACGTTTGTCTCTTCAGGCGAAGTATCAGGCAGGGCCAGCGGCGAATTCCAAAAACGCCAGTGGTTAATTCCATCAGGGCTTTCAGCTACAGCAAAGAAGGATTTGCGGTCCCAACCTTCAACCCTTACAATCAGCAGATATCGGCCTTCATGCAAAATAGCGCCGGCATTAAATGTGGCATTGATTCCCAGGCGTTGGAGCAAGTGCGGGTTTGTTTCGAAATTTAAATCGTACCTCCAGTATAAGGGAGTGTGTTCAGCGGTAATAATGGGATACTTATATCGATTATAAATCCCGCAGCTTTGCTTCAGGCACTTATTTTTTCTCAATATCCTTTCTTCGTGTTTTTCATTCTTACGATTGAGTTCCTTTTCAAAAGATGCTTTTTCCATTTTCGATACTTATAGTTTACTTTTTATCGATGTTGTTAACGTGACTTCCTGGTTAATTTTGTTGACACCTTCTTTCAAGGCAATTTTTTGTCCGTTCATTTCCCAAAAACCACTCAGTCCAACAGGCAGGCTGATAGTAGCAAGTAATTTATCATTTTCAAGCTTATAAGCTACTGAAATACGACCTTTGGCATGAGGAATGGAAGCCGATACACTGGTTAAATCGCCCAAATGTGGAGTAATAGTAACTTTGTTGAATCCAACATCGGCAGGTTTTATGCCACATACAGAACTAAGTAAAAAGTAGGCCGGATGTGCGCTCCATGCATGACAGTCGGAACGCTCGTGCAACGAAAATCCGGTTTCGCCACAGGTTGTATATCCCCAGTTAATAAAATGATTCCAATAATCTAGATTTTTCAGGAAGAGATCCTCCTGCCCGGTTTTCTGCATGGCTTTAAATAGAAAAAACGAGAAATAAGCACTCACATATTCATCAAATTTGTTGTAGCATATCGTACGCTGAAGCAACTGAACCTGCTTGTCGGCCGGTACTACATCGCAAAGTATAGCCATAACATTGGTTTGCTGCGAAAAAATGGGTTGGTCGGGGTAATCCCTGAATAGCTGTTTTTCCTTATCCCAGCAATTGGCATAAACGCCACTTTTGATCTCTTTTGCCAGTTTGTCCCATTTTTCTGCTTTTTCAGTTTGGCCGGTATGATTATAGAGGCTGACGGCACAATCGAGCGAATGCGCATAATATAAGCTTAGCAGGGTCGAATTGATCATTTCCCTGTTTTNNCTTTTATACTCCAGTCAATGAAATTTTCGTTGGTAACTCTGCCAATTAACCCGGTTTTACAGTCAATTCGCTGTTCAAAATATTCCAGAATCCTTTCCATTTTTTTAGTAAACTGAGCAACAAAAGCCGAGTCGCCGCGCATGTCATAATAATCGCTGAGGCTTTGGATCCATGCAAGCGAATAGCTGCCCATATCGCTATTGAAACGGGAAGGATATGCTGCCTTAAACAGCCCTGTTTCCCTGTTTTCCGACTGGGAATAGAGCCTTAATACTTCACGTAAAAGGCGGTCATCAGTGGAGTTATAGAATGAAATTGCCCCTATTGGCCTGTTGTCGCCGCTATAACTGAGTTGCTCATAGTATGGCGTATCAAAATATGTTTCGGACGAACACAACCTGAAAGTCCTTTGACACATGTCGAATATCTCGTTTAGTTTAGGATCGTTGCTTGTAAATGTTGCCATTTCAGGATATGGATAGCCCGAAAATTCATTTTCCAGCGAAAGGATATCCAACGGATCATTTTTAGTTACTATAACTAATTGAATATAACGGAAAGCGCGCTGCCATAAAGGCCTGAAGGTTCGTTCAGCTTTTCCATCGGTTTTAAAAACGTCCCAAACTCCATTCATGGTTTTTCCGGTAACCGAATCGCGATGCGCCTTCTCATTGATTTTATCATATAATGCTTCGGCATATTTAATTTTAACAGAACTGTTTGCCCCCCTACCCACTGTAAGTTCGGGATAACCCATGGTGAAATTTGAAAAGTCGATCAGAACCGAAGCTATGGTGTTAGCAGGAATGGTTAGTTTGGTTTTCCCGTTCCATGGCCCCACAAGAATATCAGCACCCATTACTTGCCTGATTTGCGCAGGGTGTTCTCTAAAGTTATCCATAAAAGCAATGTTGCGGGGAACCAGTTTCCATGGTGCTTCATTTTCAAAATTCAATGGTTCTGAAGCAAGCCATTTGCCATCATCAAAACCAGGTTTCTCCCATCCCCAGGGATATTTGTTTCCTTGCACATCATCGCCACCGCCACAGGCATAAAACCCCCAGAACCAGGGATTTTTATGAAGCATTTCGTTATAGGAAATTACATTGTATGCCGGGTCTTTGTATGTTTTCCAGGTCGTGTCCGTGTTTAAATAGCTAAATAAAACATTTTCAAAGCGAAGCATAAAAGCCGTTTGTGCTGAAATAAAAGCCAGGGGTTTATCTTCTCCCCCATTATAAACCAGGGCAGCAATGAGGTTTTCACCCGGTTTAAGGAATTTTGCAATATCAATAATATCGTATTTATAGGTTTTCAGGTCTCCTTTTGCAGGTCCATAACAAACCCTTTCTCCATTGATAAAAAGATTATAGCGGTTATCCGCCGAAACATGTATAATAAGTTGCTGGGGAATAGTGGCAAGTTCGAACGTTTTACGAAAATGATATACTCCATATTCAGTGATATTAGCCGATGGGTACGATATCCAGGGTGCATTACCGGTAGTTTGAGCACTACCGGTTTCATAGCTGAAAATTATCAGCATGAGGATCAGGTAAAAATTTTTAATCATTCGTTCGAAACACATGTCTGTTACTTTCTTTTACTCACAATAATCACTAATAGAGAATTTGTGAGCTTTTGGAATTTCTGCAGAAAAGCTTTGAGCCATTCACAGAGTTTACGCTAAAATTTATTTTGTTTATCTGCTAAGTCGGTGATTGAATAAATGCTGTCAGGGATTGTACTTTTTACCAGTTCCACGATTAATTTCGGGCAGTTATTCTTTCTGGGGGGAGATTTTCAATCAGTCCGATGCAATCAAAAAGAAATGAACTTCACTGAGGAGAACCAAGTTTATTTAAGTTAACCTGTTATTTATTTTGTTACGGCACGCGGGCCTCTTTGTACACTACCAGCCTTATATGCGAGAACTTTCATTTTAAAACTATCGAGGTAGTATTGACTATCAGTTGTAAGAAATCCCCAAAAACACATGATTAACCCAAACCAATTGTAATCAATACCCAGATTTACCAGAACCTGAACCTTCTAATTATCTTGCTTCCTACGGTCGATACTACCTTTCAAGTTTTATTTTTTTAAAGAAAAAGAGGTTAGCTAAAAACTATTAACCTCTTTTTCTTTACAGTTTGTATTCCAATTTATCAATCCGAAAACCTATCGGACAAACTTCATAGATTCACCATNNGGTCGATTTGACTCACGCCTCTCTTTGACATAACCTGCAGACCAATGATGTTGAAAATTTCCACGTTGGCAGTTTTACTGAGTTCAATACGGTCATGTGTTACATTGCTAAAAATGTTGGTTTTTTTAACCGGTTTTACAAGACTAACATAGGTATCGCTAACACCCAAAAATCCGGCATACATGGTCGACTGCCAGCAATCGTTGCTGGTTGTATTCCACCAATATTCGGCTGGTTTAGCTACAGGAGGGTTATCAGTGTTTAAAGCATCGTCAGTGTCCTTGTCATTGATTTTTAGATCGAAAGAGATACCTTTTCCGCTGTTGAGGGCTTTCCAGATAGCTGTATTGAACTCAGGCCTATATTCGCCTGTAAGTACCGGATAACCAATAGTGATAATCATTTTTACTGTTTTCGAACCAATAGCTGTTTTATTATCAACAAAGAGGTTTTCAGTCAATATAGGTGTTGTACCACCCCAGTTAATTGTGCCTTTTCCGGCTTCATCAAAATTCACCATCATGGCAGCATCGAAACCGCTAATACCAAATCCTAATTTGTTAGCACCAAACTGTGACCAACGGGTGTACCAAGCAGTCGGGAAATCGGTACGATCAGTTGCATCCAGCTTAAAATAAGGAGATAAACATACTTCGATATATTCTTCACCTGTTACGTCATCATCAGTAAACTGAAGCATAATGTACATGTTACTTTCATCGTACAACACTTTAAATGCAGCATCTTTTAAGTCGTTAGCACCAGTATTGGAAGCTGGGAGGCCTAAAATATTTGCGGGTGTTGCGCCAATGATGTTGCCAGGTACACTGATACTATTCCATGTTTGATCGAAGTCAGCAGCTAATGCGTCAAAAGCAGTTACACCTACAGCTTTTATTTCTTTCCGTGGATAGGCATCTATTCCTTCTGCCGGAGCTGGTGCACCTGCAAACCAAAACTCAATTGGTAACTGCCAGTTGGCTACATACGCATCATCCCCTGTTGCGGGAGCATCAGCAGGATTTAAAAATCCAGCATACATGGTCGACTGCCAGCAGTCATTGCTTGTTGAACTCCACCAGTATTCGGCTGGTTTTGCTACCGGAGGGTTATCAGCATTTAATGCATCGTCAGTATCAACATCATTAACTTTAAGGTCGAATGAAATACCTTTTCCGCTGTTGAGCGCTTTCCAGATATCTGCATTGAACTCAGGCCTGTACTCGCCTGTAAGTACCTGGTAGCCAACCGTAATAATCCATTTAACCGTTTTCGATCCTACAACTGTTTTATTGTCCAGGTATAAGTTATCAGTTAAGGTTGGTGTTGTTCCGCCCCAGTTAATAGTACCTTTCCCATCAACATCAAAATTCACCATCATGGCTTCTTTAAACCCGTTTTTATCAAATAAAAGTTTATTGGCGCCAAATTGCGACCAACGGGTGTACCAGGCGGTCGGGAAATCGGTACGATCCTCAGCATCGAGTTTGAAATAAGGTGAAAGGCATAATTCTACAGACTCGGTACCGGTTACATCATCGTCAGTCCACTGCACCAATATATACATGTTACTTTGATCATACACAACTTTGTATGCCGCATCTTTAAAGTCGTCAGCACCTTTGTTTGAAGCTGCAAGTCCCAAAATATGAGCAGCTGTTGAGCCAACTACATTGCCGTTTCCGGCTATACTTGCCCATGCTGCATCAAAGTCAGCACCTGCGGCATCAAAAGTAGATACGAATTGAGCAGTAGCTTGGGTCCTTGGATAGGCTTCAATTCCTTCTGCCGGAGCTGGAGCACCTGCAAACCAAAAGTCAATGGGTAATTGCCAGTTAGCAACATACGGAGCATCCGTATTTTGAGCAAAAAGTCCCGAAACACTTAAAAAAGCGATTGAAAAAAGAGTAATTAGTTTTTTCATGCGGTTTTTGTTTTTAAATTGTTAATTAATTTGAGGATTGAATCATTTATTGAAATGGAAGTATTTCATGCTTAATGGAGGAAATAAGTTGGGGAAACCGCTAATGGATTTCCCCAAATTTTTTATTTCACGTTCACGGTAACAACATATTTATCACCGGCAGTGCTGCCTTTGTAAAAAGTATAGGTTTTGGGAGTGGAGAAATTGTTTGAAGTAACACCATTAGTCTGAACCGTAGTACCAATGGTCACTTTCCCCACTGAGCCGGTCCATATGGCTACCAGTTTTGTGACATCAGTTCCGTTAAGTACATCAACTGTAATGGTTTTGGCAACGGCATCAATCACACCTTGTGGCGCAGGCACCAGGCCGGCAAATGTAAAACTGCTGACAGGTTTGTCAGCAACTGTGTTCAATGTATAAACAACCTCCGAATTATCCTGAGCTACCACTTTAATTGTCTTAACCTGGTTTAAACCTGTATTCGAAAGGTTATAATTTGTCCTGTTGGAGTACAGCACATTGTTCAGGTAGATTTTGCTGCCGTATGACGACTCCAGTACCAATCGCACAGAAGAAATATTTGTAGCATAATTTGCAGTCAGGCTGATTATCTTATTTGTTTCGTCAATAACTCCAACTTCACCGTATCCGCCAGTTCCAAGTGCAAATTTTGTAAGCTGTTTCTCACTTGATGAAGGGTAAGTAGTGAATTTAACTGTGTATTGTTTTTCGGAACCAACTGACGATTTTACAGTATAAATTACAGGTTGTGAAAAATCATTTATAGTTACATCTGATACTTGCTCAACACCATTTACATAGGCCTTGGCCAACTCGGATTCAAGTACAAATATGGCTTTGAAGTTAAATTCAGTTACAATATCAGGTACGCTAAAGTTTATATCGTTATTGGCCGTAATGTCTCCATCAACTCCATTGATATTAAATACGGTAAATGAATTCCTGTCATCAACCGTGTTGATTTCAACACTTTTTACCTCACGGGATATCTGCTCTCCAAATTCGCCTGTACTGGTTGAAACCAAAGTCAGAACATATTTACCTGCTGTATTATACAGTATGCCCAGTGAATCGGCTTTATTAAAATCAACTCCTTTTGCACCTGGTTGTCCCCAAACATGTCCTTCTGTACCGTTGTAAAGTGTTAAAAACTCTCCTGAGCCTGTAGGAATAACATAAAAGGTGCTTCCTGCATACGCATCAGTCTTCCCGTCACGTTGAAACGACAGTATAAAGTCGGGATTCACTTTGATCATTTCTTCCTTGGCACAGGAAAAGGAAATAATCAGGACGAAAAGAATTAATATTGATTTATTTATGATTTTCATAATCAAAGTTTTGTTAAGTTTTATTCCTGTATTAGTTACCAACCTGGATTTTGCACCAATGCTCCCTTGTTTGCATCAATTTCAGCTTGTGGTATCGGGAAATAGAGGTTTTTGGGTATGTTGAAATTGTTATTGAAAAGCTTAGCCATATCCTGTTTAAATGCCGGGTCGAAAGTCCAGCGAACCAGATCGTTGTATAAATGGCCCTCGGTGGCTAATTCCACAGCACGTTCGTGAACAATTGCTTTTGGGGTCAGAATTCCGACAGGAGGCATATCCACACGTGCCCTAACCTCGTTGAGTGCAGCTAAACCGGTACCGTCATCTCCGTTATACTGATAGGAAGCTTCGGCATACATAAGCAGCACATCGGCATAGCGTATAACCCGGGGATTGAAAGGAGCTGATCTCGGAGAAGATTTAATAGTAAACTGTGGGAAATTGTATTTCTTTAATCCAAGTGCTTTACTAGGTACCGGCCCCTGATAAAGATTATTCTTGTAGACAATCAACTTCGAATGCTGCTCGCTCTTAAATGGGATGTTTTGACCTGATTCAGGCCTCCAATCCAATGTATCGCCTTCCAGGAAACAGGTAGAATAGGCACGCGGATCACGCTCATATCCACCCGGATGTCCGCTCACTGTTTCGAACTCATACCATAAGTTCGGATCTATTTCAAGGTTACGGTAACCTAAAGGAGAGAAATACATATAAAGCAGGTTCCCGCCCCACTGCCAGCCAGGTAACCAACCCTGCGCGTTACGGTCATCGTCGTTGTATTGTACTTCCCAAACTGATTCGGCATTATTCTCTGATTTATATGAATTACTGCCGACAGGAATATCCAGATAGGAGAAGTTCGATAACAGAGCTGCCTGGTAATTGGCTTTTGTTTTGCTGATTGGCTCTATTAAATGGTAAACTTTACTGTTGATAACACGCTGCAGAGCGGCTTTAGCTTTGTTCAAATTTTCTTTGGCTTCGGCCGAAGTCCCATTGCCATTACGCAAATAATAATGATAGTGCTTGTATAAAAGTGCTTTCCCTAATTGTGCATTGGCTGCACCCCGGGTTATACGACCTGATTCGTCGGATGGCCAGCTGTCAGGTAAGTTTTCTGCCGCAAAAGTTAAATCTGCTTCTAATTTATTCCAGAATTGTTCAGGCGTTCCATTTTTTAGTCCAACCAATGGATTGTTAGGCAAGCTTGTTTCGTCATAATAAATTGGGCTGTTGAACCAGGTAACCAGGTAGAAATAATACATTCCTCTTAAAGCAGTTACCTGTGCTTTATAACGAAGAAAGTCTTCAGGTTTAACTACATCCTTCACCTTATCAATATTTGCAAGGATATCCGATGTTGAAGCTAAACCACGATATAAGACATCCCATGTAGATTGGAAATCGGATGTATTAATAATCATCTGATCCATGCCTCCATTTGGGTTCTCGAACCAGATAAATGNNTTTCAGAAAATAATCCAATCCGAACATCCCGTAATGAGCAAGGGGTGTATAAGCTGCATTGGTAGCCAGTTTCAGGTCATTTTCAGTTTTCCAGAAGGATCCTACATCCAGGGTATTTTTGTTTTCGGTATCCAGGAATTCGTCCGAACAAGCCGAAAATATCATGACGGTTATAAGTATATAAAGTATCTTTCTCATTTTTGTAAATTCTTTTCGGGTTTGTAATTAAAATCCTATTTGTATACCACCAACGAAGGAACGCGGAATGGTGTAATCACCGTTATCAGTACCTGAATTTGTTGGATTGCCTGACATAAATCCTTCAGGATCTCTTCCTTTATATTTGGTGAAACAATATAAGTTTGATGCGCTGGCATACAGTCTTATATTTTGAATTCCCATTTCTTTACACCTCTCTTTGGGCAGATTATATCCAAGCTGAACGTCTTTTATCCGCAGGAACGAACCATTTTCAACCCAAAATGATGACATCTGGTCGTTAACGTTTCTGTTGGATGGGTCTACCCTGACATGCGTGGTTGAAGCATTTTCCAGGGTCCAGTGATTTTGCACCCAATCATTTAGTTTATTGTGGTCCATATCCTGGCTGTTCATGCTCGATAAGCTGGCTCTCTGTTGGTTGAAAATGTCGAACTTATTTACACCGTAGAGGAAAACATTCAGGTCAAAGTTTTTATATGCACAGTCTAACCCAATGCTGTATGTAAAACTCGGTATAGTTTTTCCGATTATGGTTTTATCCAGGGCATCTACATTTCCATCCCCATTTAAATCATTGTATTTAATATCACCGGGTTGAGGTTCGTTACCCAGGTGTGTGGCATGTTTGTACCCGGTATACAGTCCGTTAGCATCTTTCTGCCAGTTTCCGTCAGATCCTTTGGTATAATTTGATTCATCGAGCTGAATAATTCCATCAGCAACATATCCGTACAGTGCCCCTATCGAGTGACCTTCAATGGTCCGGTTGTTTCCACTGGTAATATCGGTAACCGGCAGGTACTTAACTTCGTTTTTAATGGTAGTTAAGTTTGAAACTATTCCATAGGAGAAATCGCCGATATGATCGCGCCATTGCAGCGACAATTCTATACCCCGGTTTTGAATGTCGCCTGAATTGTAATATGGATATGAACCTCCCAAAACACGACCATAAACCGATGATAATGGAACCTGAATTAATAAATCTTTGTTGTTTTTAATGTAGTATTCAATGCTCGCCTGAAGTTTACTTTTTAACAGACTGGCGTCAACTCCTATATTCCACATTTCAGCGGTTTCCCAACGTATTTCTTTGGATGCATATCCATAAAATACATACTGAGCCCGGGCAATATGCTGGTCATCACCAAACACAGGCGAAAAGTTTGTAGCATCAGTGATCTGATCAACATATTGAAAGCCACGTCCGATTTTCGAATTTCCGGTTTGACCCCAACCTGCGCGCAGTTTGAGTGCATCAATTTCTTTTACATCTTTAAAAAACACTTCGTTTATTTTCCAGGCAGCCGAAGCGGAGAAGAAATCGCCTCTCCGGAAGTCGCCCGGGGCAAATACATCAGTGCCGTCAGACCGATAAGATGCCGTAGCAAAATATGTACCCTTATAATCGTACATAACACGTCCAAGGTAGGAACGCATGCGCGAATCGTAAACTGTCCCGGTTACATTTCTCGATGCCCCGTTGGTTAAGGTATTAAGCTGTTCGAAATCGAATCCCTGGGCGGTACCATCTATATAGTTATCGCGGCCGGCATTTAACAGGTATACGAGGGTAGCCTGCACATTATGCGTGTTATAAAAATTCTTTTTGAATGTCAATTGCTGTTCGAGATTGAGAAAAATATTCTCACTATAACCTTCGCTCAGACTGGCTTGTGGTGATAAGCGGTTGCCTTCAGCCCCGGGTAACCAGGTTTTATATCTGTCGTACTTAACTTCTGCGGCCGGGGTTATTTTGTACATCAGCCAATCAGTGAAATCGAGCTGCATGTAAATACTTGCATTTGTTCCNNGTTCCAAGCCAGTAATTTTTATCGGAACCCAGCGAAGGAGCAGCAAGCGGGTTAGGTTTGTCGTTACCTAAAGTATTCGAATAAACCGGGCCTGTATAACCTGCAGGTATATCCCCTTGCATTAAATTTCCGTTTTCATCTTCAAAATACAAGGCCTGGTAAGTTTCGAATCCACCCTTGTAATAAGGATTATATATTTTCATTAAAGGAGAAGCGTTTAAATCCCATATGGAGGATTGTACGGTGATAGGATCTTCGCCAATGCTGTNNGTAACTTGCGCTAAAATTTTCACCCATCTTTACAAACCGGCTGAGTTTGAAATCGGAATTTGCCCGGAGTGAATAGCGTTCAATATTACTTTTTACAACGGTCCCATTATCCTTGGTATATCCAAATGTTAAACTGAAATTACTATTTTCGCCACCACCGGCAACTGATAAATTGTAGTTCTGAAGCACCCCGTTTTTAAACATCTGGTCTTGCCAGTTGGTACCTTGCTGCCAGCCTGCGCCATAATATTTTTCGCGAAAAGGCTGCTCATATTCAGGTTTGGCGCCGCGTACTTCCTTATAGAATGCAGAGTACTGGTCGGCATTCATTACATCGTATTGTTTGGGTGCCAGGTTGTAACTTACAAATGAATTGAAGTTTACCTGCGGTTTCCCCGATTTGCCTCGCTTGGTGGTAATGATAATTACGCCGTTCGATCCGTTAGCCCCGTAAATGGCGGTGGCTGAGGCATCCTTAAGCACCTGCATGCTTTCAATATCCTGGGGTTGTATTCCGTCAATTCCTCCTTTTGCTTCCACACCATCAACTATAAAAATAGGATCTGATCCGCTATTGATAGAACCGACCCCACGAACACGGATAGTTGAACTACCACCGGGCTTACCGCTCTGAGTTACAACAACTCCAGGTGCTTTACCTTGAAGGGCTTGAGCAGCTCCCGTTGATGGATTTTTAACTAACTCTTTGGTTGATACTACTGCAACTGAGCCTGTCAGATCAGACTTTTTTACTGATCCATAACCAATTACAACCAATCCTTCAAGGTTTGTTGCATCTACTTCCAAGGCGATTTCCAGTTTCGATTGTCCTTTTAATTCAATCTTCTGGCTTTTATATCCTACAAAAGAAATTACAAGTGTAGCAGAGGGATTTGTTACGTTCAACGAAAATTTTCCTTCAATGTCGGTAGTAGTGCCCGAATTTGACCCTACTATCAGGATATTGGCACCCGGGATGGTTTCATTGGTTTTCGAATCCCTCACAACACCTGATACTATTGACTGCGCATACGTATTGGCATAAAAAACGTTTAGTACTAGCAGTAAGCCCAACAGTCGTAATGATTTTACAAAACGGCCTGTTCTGTTTTTAGGAATACCTGAAAAACAACACCATTTTTTGGTAAATTTTTCCATACAATAAGTAAGTTTGTTTTTATAGATTTATATTACTCTAAAGAGTTTTCGCTTTTTTCCACAGAAAATTTGTAGTTTTTGAAAGTCGTTACTCACCTTCATCGCTTACAGATCTTATATTTAATTGCTGATTATGCCAATTCCAAACACAAAACTCCCAAATATTACGGGAACTATATTGCCGATTTGAAACAACTCGTTGCCTTTATGTTACCAAATTGAATTTCNNAAAAAATCGCTTTTTTACTTTGAGCAAAAAAATGAATGCTGGCGTAATGATCAGGGCAAAAGTGTTGCAAATGACTGTTGTGTGTCAATTATAATACCCCGAAAAAATTGGGTGGTGGAAATTTAAACTAATTGATTTTGGGGATTCAAAATCAATTAATATCTGAAAACAGAATAAATTAACACTTTCATTAAGTCTCACT
>DGQJ01000326.1:5695-35772 GCA_002389705.1 Bacteroidales bacterium UBA4417 | reverse complement strand
TTTAAAAGAAATGCCATAACCTTCACTATAGCGATCGGGGATATAATAATCGAGATGTTCGAACCCGTTTTCTTTAAGAAAGGAATAAACCAGCGAAACAGCGGTAGTACCATCCACGTCGTAATCGCCATACACCATTATTTTTTCACCNNAGGATCGTGCAACTGCGACAGGTCGGGTCTGAAAAAAGCTTTTGCTTCGTCGAAATTGGAAACACCTCGTTGCACCAGCAGTTCGGCCAATGCATTTTCAATCCCCAATGCGGCAGCTATGTCCGAAACCAGGGATGCATCACCTCTTTGTTTAAGTACCCAGCGTTTTTCCATGTATGAAGCCTTTCGGCAAAAATAACTTTAATATTGAAGATTGTTTCCACAAAATTGATAATTCAGCAAATAAAGTCACCCGGTGCCGTTGTTCCAACCATAAACGCGATGTTCCATTAAAAGTTGGAGCGCATGGCTTCAACCGGATCGAGACGCGAAGCACGCCATGCAGGGAACAGACCCGAAACCAGCCCGATGATTGCCGATACCGACATCCCGATAATAATATTCTTTGCACTGAGTACCAGTTCCATACCACCAAACTGGCTTACCAGTACAGTTCCCAGGTAAATAATCAGTAACCCAACAAATCCCCCGAGCATAGACAGGAAGATAGCTTCGAAAAGGAATTGCTGCAGGATAAAAGCATTGCGCGCACCCAGCGATTTCTGTATCCCGATTTGCGGCGTGCGTTCTTTAACAGAAACAAACATAATATTGGCAATTCCAAAACCACCCACCAGCAACGAGAATCCGCCAATGATCCAGCCTACAATGGCAATTACCCCAAAAATCTTGTCGAATCCCTGGGTGATGATACTGGTTTCGTTAATGGCAAAGTTATCTTTGGCAGCCGGTTTAATTTTTCGTACAGATCTCATAATCCCGGTAAGTTCGTCGCGCAGGTCATCGTTGGAAACATTCTTTTTGCCCCTCACCATAATGGATGAACCGATATTGTCGCTGTTCAGGTCGATAAAATTGCGGGCAAAATTTACCGGAACCATTACCCAGTCATCTTTTGAACCTCCGAAGTTATCGTCGCCTTCTTTTTTGAATACGCCTATTATCTGCACTTTTCGCCCGAAAACAAGTAACTCCTTGCCGAGCGGGTCGGGCGTGTTGTCGAGCAGTTCCTCTACAATTTGAGAACCAACCACAGCTACCGGAGTACCACTCTGCGACTCCGAATACGAAAAATACCGCCCTTGCCCGAAATTGAGTATATCCACCTTTTCATAATCCTGTGATACCCCGATAATGGTTGCATTTTCCATGGTGATACCATTATTTTTGATGTTGCGGTTTGTGCCCACGTAGTAAGCTACCGCATCAGCCAGGTGGGTGCGCTTCTGAATTTCTTCCATTTCCTGCAACCTCGTTTCGGGCCTTTTCATGTATTCCCACCATGCATAATTAGCATCGCCCATTGCCCAGGGCCACTTCTGAATAAACAGGACATTGCTGCCCAGTTCTTCGATGTTCTTGCGCAATTTCATTTCGATACTATCGAAAACTGTAAGCACCGAGATAACCGAAAAAATACCTATAGTAATACCGAGCAACGACAAAAATGTACGCACCTTGTTGGCAACTATAGCCTGCATGGCAAATGCAAACGACTCACGGATCAACCTTAAATAAAGCATGACTATATATTGATTTTGAATTGGGGTTTAATGTTTTAACAAATAAAGGTATCCGTTATGAAAGAACTTGCATCAATTAAAGCCTCCCGGAAATACCTGAAACAGGAACAGGCATTTGGATTCATGTGCCCAGGGCAGCCCCGCTCTTACAGCGCATAACGGCGGGCTAATCCCATCGCCTATTCTACGGTAAAATTACATACAATTTTAATCCTATTCACTATTTGGAATTACTTTCAATAATTAATACTTCTTTTTCGCGTTTATCCATAAAACATGCCTCAAAATTTCGTAAACTTGCAAACCGTTTGAGAAATCCTACAACCCTTATGAATACTACAAAACAGATACGATCGGCACTCATTTCGGTGTTCCACAAAGACCATATCGACGAAATTGCACACAAACTTAATGCGCATGGAGTTACCATTTACTCCACCGGGGGCACTTACGACTTCATTCGGGGATTGGGGATTGATGCCGTTACTGTTGAAAGTCTTACTTCGTATCCATCCATTTTCGGCGGGCGTGTAAAAACGCTGCACCCTAAAGTATTCGGGGGGATATTGTACCGCCGCGAGGAAGAAGAAGATCTGAAACAAGCTGCCGAATTCGGAATACCGCCAATTGACCTGGTAATTGTTGATCTTTATCCCTTCGAAGAAACGGTTGCCTCGGGCGCAGGTGAAGAGGATATCATTGAAAAGATTGATATCGGCGGAATTTCGCTGATCAGGGCGGCGGCTAAAAATCATAATGATGTTATAATTGTGCCTTCGGCAGCCCAGTACACCGACCTCATCAGATTACTCGATGAAAAACAAGGCTACAGCGACCTGGATGACCGATATTATTTTGCAGCACAGGCCTTTAATGTTTCATCGCATTACGATTCGGCCATTTTCAATTATTTCAACCGCAAGGCAGGCATTCCGGCTTTTAAACAGAGCCTGAATAAGAGCGAAGTGCTTCGCTATGGCGAAAATCCTCACCAGGAAGGTGTTTTTTACGGCGATCTTTCAGCACTCTTTGAACAACATAACGGCAAAGCCATTTCGTACAACAACCTGGTTGACCTTGAAGCTGCGCTGGCACTGATACACGAATTTACCGAGCCCACCTTTGTAATCATAAAACATACCAATGCCTGTGGTGTTGCAAGCCGCCCCACGCTGAAACAAGCCTGGCTCGATGCACTGGCAGGCGACCCGGTTTCGGCCTTTGGCGGAGTGGTAGTTACCAACAAAATTGTTGATGCCGACACCGCTGCCGAAGTGAATAAATTGTTTTTCGAAATAATAATTGCACCCGGATACGAAAAAAATGCACTCGAACTCCTGAAGTCAAAGAAAAATAGAATAATTTTGCAGGCTAAACCGGTTGATTTTCAGGCAAAACAATTTAAATCAGTACTTAACGGGGTTATAGAGCAAGGCAAGGATACACGAACCGAAACGGCAGATGACCTGCGCATTGTAACCCATACCCACCCTGATCAGCAACAGGTTAAGGATTTGCTTTTTGCAAATATCATTGTTAAACATCTAAAAAGCAATGCTATTGTACTTGCAAAAAACGGTCAGCTCCTGGGTGCAGGTTGCGGCATGACATCGCGGGTTGATGCCCTGAAACATGCCATATCGAAAGCAGCAGAGTTTGGCCTCGATTTACATGGAGCCGTGATGGCTTCGGATGCGTTTTTCCCTTTTGCCGACTCAGTTGAGCTGGCTTACAACCAGGGAATTACTGCTGTGGTTCAACCCGGTGGCTCGGTTCGCGACGAAGACTCAGTGAACTACTGCAACGAAAAAGGAATCGCGATGGCTTTTACAGGCATTCGCCATTTCAAACATTAGGATACTACCGGCATTTTGGCGGAAACTGTTTATGAACTAAATACTTTTTAAAGGAAGAATACACGCACATGGGACTTTTTTCATTTCTTACCAAAGAAATTGCGATGGACCTTGGCACTGCCAATACCATCATCATATATAACGACAAGGTAGTTGTTGATGAGCCTTCGATTATTGCGATTGAACGCAATACCGGCAAAGTGCTTGCCGTGGGCAAACGTGCACAGATGATGCATGGTAAAACCCACGAAAACATCAAAACCATACGCCCGCTTCGCGATGGTGTAATCGCCGATTTCCAGTCGGCCGAATATATGATCCGCGAGTTTATAAAAATGATAGGGCCGGGTCGCAGCCTTTTCCCACCTGCATTGCGTATGGTTATCTGTATCCCTTCGGGTATTACCGAAGTGGAAGAACGCGCCGTTAAAGACTCAGCCGAACAGGCCGGGGCCAAAGAAGTACGCCTTATCCACGAGCCTATGGCTGCAGCTATCGGTATCGGTATTGATGTACTTGAACCTACCGGAAACATGGTAATCGACATAGGCGGTGGTACCAGCGAAATTGCGGTTATAGCCCTGGGCGGAATTGTGAACAACAAATCCATCCGTATTGCCGGCGACGATTTTAACGCCGANNGCACTTACCGAAATAGATAATCCCCCACCTGACTATGCAGTACATGGCCGCGATATGCTTACCGGTATACCAAAAGAAGTGTATGTGAACTACGCTGAAATTGCCCATGCGCTGGATAAATCCATCTCGAAAATTGAAGCCGCCGTGCTGAATGCCCTCGAAATGACACCACCCGAACTGGCTGCCGATATATTTAAAACTGGTATTTACCTGGCTGGCGGCGGATCGCTGTTGCGCGGACTCGACAAACGTATACACATGAAAACCAAGTTACCGGTTCATGTTGCCGATGATCCATTGCATGCCGTTGCCCGTGGTACCGGTATTGCTTTGAAAAATTTTGATAAGTTTACCTTCCTGATTAAATAAAAAAAGTTTCATGTTCCGGGATCCGGGTTTCGGTGCTAACCGCTGCCCAGCTCCC
Organism: Bacteroidales bacterium UBA4417; assembly: GCA_002389705.1. GTDB lineage: Bacteria > Bacteroidota > Bacteroidia > Bacteroidales > UBA4417 > UBA4417. The sequence continues at coordinate 31,154 of DGQJ01000326.1, read as the reverse complement.
GGACCATGGCAACCTGCAATCGCCTTCAGGCTTTTGCATGCACTTTAATAAAAACATTTACACACGATACCGTAGCATACTATGCGCAATATCCTGGTTTTCATTATCCGGTATCATTTCCTGCTGTTATTCCTGCTGCTTGAGTTTATTTCAGTTACACTGCTGGTAAATTCAACATATTACCAAAGCTCTGCTATACTGAAAGCCGGAAGCCGTGTAACCGGCCGTTTCTATACCACGGTGAGTGATGCAACCGATTACCTGAAACTACGTACTACCAACGAGCACCTGGCACAGGAAAATGCTATGCTCAGGCAGATGAAAAGTGTTTCATACCTCAGGAACGATACCAATAGTTTCTGGGTTAACGATACCCTTTACAAACAACAATACAAATATATTGTAGCCAAGGTGGTGCTGAATACCGTTGGCAAAAGGAACAACTACATTATGCTCGATAAGGGCAGCCGTAGTGGCATCCAAAAGGATATGGCCGTAATTACGCCTACAGGTATTGCCGGAACGGTAGTAAATGTATCGGAAAATTTCAGCTGGNNGTTGATCACCTGTACGGAACCCTTACCGATATTCCGGCTCACGTTAAAATTGCCCGGGGCGATACCATTGTAAGCAGCGGGTTCTCGTACATTTTCCCTGCCGGGCTAATGATAGGAACCATAACCGATTACCGGGTTGAACAAGGCGAGCATTTTTATACCATTCCTTTCAAGTTCAGTGTCGATTTCAATTCGCTGCAATATGTTTATGTGGTGAAAAACCTGATGAAAGAAGAGCAGGAATCGCTCGAAAAAAGTACGGAAGGGCTCAAAGATGAATAGACTGGTAATTACAAATATTTTCAGGTTTGTGGCATTGTTACTGATCCAGGTATTGATCATGAACAAGGTCGATTTTTATGGATTCCTCAATCCATACGTATACCTGCTATTTATCCTGTTACTGCCTTTCGAAACTCCGGGCTGGCTTTTACTACTATTGGCTTTTGGCACAGGACTGACTGTAGATATTTTCAGCGGCACGCTGGGCCTGCATGCCGCGAGCAGTGTTTTTGCAGCCTTTATGCGGCCATTCATCATTAAACTGGTAGGCGAAAAACCTGAGTACGATGTAACAACCCAGCCCAAACTGCAGCAAATGGGGCTTAAATGGTTTATGACTTACGCGCTGCTGGTTACTTTCTCGCACCAGCTTTTCATTAACCTGCTCGATGTAATGAGCCTGGATGAATTCTGGCAAACCATGCTGCGGGTTATTGTCAGTACTTTGTTTACCTTCCTTTTTATCATGCTGTTCGAGTATATTTTTGCGCCTTCGAAAGCAAAATCGTGATTACCCTGAAAATTCACCTGTTTTTTTTGTGTTTTCACGAACTTATGGCTGATAACAAAAAAAACATACATTTGCACTAAACAAACCTCTAAACAAAACAATATGAAAAGATTACTTGCAGGCAGCCTGATAGTTGCTGTTCTGATCTCTGTATTCGCATGCAGCAAAAAAACAACCGGTGGATACACCATCGAAGGTACTGTAACCGGAGCCGACAGCGCCTGGGTTCTGCTCAAAAAACGTGAAGAAGGCAAAATGATAACTGCCGACTCCGTGCAGGTGAAGGAAGGTAAATTCTCCTTCGCCGGTAAAGTTGAAATGCCGGAAGTATATTACCTGAAAGTGAAAGATAAAGACGGAGCTTTGCCATTTTTTATCGAAAACGCAGCCATTACCATGAAAGTATATGCTGACAGCATCAATAAATCAGTGGTTACCGGTTCCACCACCCACGATGCACTGGTTGCTTATCAGAAAGACGAACAAGTTTACAACGATAAAATGGAGGCTTTGTATGGCGACTACATGAAAGCCAAAGAAGTAAAGGATACGGTTGCCTCCAAAAAAATTGAAGCCGCTTTCGACTCGATTCAGAAAAAACAGTCGGAATTTACAAAGGATTACATCCTGAAAAACGGTAAAAGCGTTGTGGCTGCTTACCTTGCCATCAGCAATGCCTATGCCTATACCCTCGATGATCTGAAAGCCATTAACAAAGCCATGGATCCTTCAATAGCCAATTCGGCCTATGTAAAAAAACTGGCCGAACGCGAATCCATACTCACCAAAGTTCAGCCCGGTCAGCCGGCACCTGAATTTACCATGAANNCTGGTTGATTTCTGGGCATCGTGGTGTGGCCCCTGCCGTGCCGAAAACCCGAACGTGGTAGCAGCATACAAGAAATTTAACAGCAAAGGATTTACTGTGTTAGGTGTATCGCTCGATACCGATAAAGCCAAATGGACCGCTGCAGTAGCAAAAGACGGACTTACCTGGACCCACGTGAGCGACCTGGTTGGCTGGGACAACGCAGCTGCCAAACAATACGGCGTAATGTCGATACCGGCTAACTTCCTGCTGGATAAAGAAGGCAAAATACTTGCTGCCGGGCTTCGTGGTGAAGAACTGGTTAAAAAACTGGAAGAAGTTTTAGGGAAATAAGCTAAACTTTCCCTGGAAGTATAAAGCCTGGAGCCATTGCTGGCTCCGGGCTTTTTTATTAACTTATATTTTAAAATCAACCTTTTTGATAAGTTAATTTTCCTAAAAAATAATTATCGGAAATATTCTATCCATATATTTACAACTGGGAATAGTCAACTAATAAGTTTTTCTGAATAATTAATCTGATTGCTGATATAATTTCGTTAACCTATGAAACAGACGTTATTCATTATTCTTTTATCAATAATTCTAGTATCATGGAAAGCTGATCTGAAAGGCCCCTGGATAAGAACAGAGAATGGAAATATTATTTTGTATACAAGGCCATTACACTTTACTAAAACAACTTCACCTGATTCGATTACGATTCAACAAATCATACAGGAACAAAACCATGCGATTGAATACATAAATTACCGTTTAAAAACCCATTTTGATGCTAAAGTTGAAATCTTCCTTTTTAACTATGATGAAGCAAAAGAGAAAATTGGTACTAATGGAGGTGGTTTCGCGAGTTTACGTAAATCTAAAAAGCAAATTTATTTCACCTTTAGTAGTGAACCTATCTTTAATCCCAGTAAGCACGTTTTTGAATATGTGGGCAGCCATGAAATGGTTCATATCATAACCACCAGCCAATTGGGCAGATTTAAAACCAGTTTCTTTGGTGAAGGATACTCAAACGCAATAGATGGAAATTACGGATCAAAGATGCTGGAAAATGTGTTGTCAAGGTATAATATCGATTCTTCGCTAGCTAATATAATTTTGAACGGGAAACTACTCTCCCCATCGGAATTACTTTATAACAACACCCTACAGCCACGATTATACTATCCGCAAGTGGGATGCCTGCTAAATTGGTTATTCGACACCTATGGTGCTGAGAAGATAAATAAGCTATATGGTTTGAAAAGAAGAAAAATTGAGAACGCTTCTTTTGAAGTAACAGGAGTAAGATTTGATGATATGGAAAAACAATATTTGAATTACCGCTTAAAGATTGAATAAATTACCTGGTACCAATTTTCTGGCACTCAAATTTCGAAATAGCCATGAATCCAAAACCAAAGATCAATAATAATTGAATGCTTAATATTGCCGAGATCCCTGTCAGCAGGGAAACAAGGATATAATCTCAAATAATATAAACACATGAAAATAAAGTTGTTATTCCTGTTGGTTCTATTTTCTAAAATTTTATTTAGCCAAGTTTCCGGTATTGTAAAGGATTCGCTCACTCAAAAGCCTATACCCTATGTAAATATTTGGCTTGTAAATCAAAATACCGGAACTACCTCTGATACAAACGGCAGATTCCACTTGCCTGAAACAGCATCTTCAGCAGTTTTAGCATTCTCATCGGTTGGGTATAAAGCTAAAAAGGCAAATCTACAGGCCTCATGCATAGTTTATCTGCAATCACAGATGATAGACCTTCCCGAATTCATAATAACCTCAAGTAAAGAGATAAAACATCTATCAGTCGGACAATTTCAAAAATCAGACATTTTTAGCCTATTTGCTTGTGGTACAGCTCCATGGATTGTGGCAAGATATTTCCCATATAGCAGCCAATATAATGAAACCCCGCTTATACAATCATTAAAATTGTTAACACGAAGCCAGGTTAAAAATGCCTCATTCAATATCAGGTTTTATGAGGTGAATGAGGATGGATCGCCTGGAAATTTTCTATATGACAGGAACATTTTGGGTGTTGTGAAAAAAGGTAAGAGCTTAACATTTGTCGACCTTTCCCCATATAATATCCGCATACCAAATAAGGGAATATTTATAGCGGTGGAATGGTTATTAACCGAAGAGAATAAGTATGAATACACATATACGATGCCTGGATCAAAAAAGAGAAATAAAGGCATCAGGTATGAACCAGCATTTGGATCCATTCCATGTAATACAAATAACAATAGTTGGATATACAGCCAGGGCATATGGAAAAATGCTTGGTGGAAAAACAAAAACCGAAAAACCGGAACCATGGAAAATTATAGCCAATTAGCAGTTGAATTATTGCTAACAAATTAACTTGCTTCAGATTCCGGGCATTTTATATTACTACAAAAACAGGAAGAAGTTTTAGGGAAATAAGCTAAACTTTCCATGGAATAAAAAAGCCCGGAGCTGCTTAAAGTTCCGGGCTTTTGGTTTATGATCCGATGATTCAGGATAGCTATTTTTCTTTTCCTTCTTTGATGATAATTACCTTTTTCTCAGTTTTTACAGGCTGTTCATCGCCAGGTTTCTCCTCTATTATTACCCGCTCATGGCCGGGTGCAACCATTCCCTGCCCACCATCGTTATAGTAAAATACGTTCTCTTCCTTTTTATTGCGGTGGCTTTTGCTGTTTTCTGTTTTGTCCCTGTCTTCGAAAGTAATAATTACCTTTTTGCCGTTGCGTTTCTTTTTAACCACGGCCTGCTTCATTTCGCCCAGGGGCATCATTTCATCCAGTCCGTAGGAACGTAACATGCCCTCGAGCATATGATCAAAGTCGGGCCCGGGCATGGGTGTAAAATCGCCGGGCATCCTGAATTGAAATTGACGTTGCATGCCTGGTTCATTAAAATGCGGGAAAGGACGGTCGAATTTATCACTGAATATAATTTCCTGGTCGTCGCCAAATTTTAAGGTATCGGGGAATGTCCCGTCCGAATCGCTCCAGTTAAAATCTTTCTCACCCGGGTGGCGGATCACAATCCTGCGTTCCATGCGTTGTTCATCGCCGGGGATGTTTTCAAGTACCCCTTTTTCGGCCAGGAATGCATCTGCATCGAATTCGCCATCGGTAACAACCGTGGTATCTATCACCATAGTTTTGCCATCTACCTCCTTGGTTACATGAATGGTGATGGTTTTTTTGCCTTGCGGCTGATTTTCAGTTTTATCCTGGGCAAGGCCCATTACAGGGAGTAACAGGAATGCCGCTCCCACACACGAAATCAGGAATAATGATCTGGATGTCACGTTTCTCATATTTTATTTGGTTTTAAAGAAATACTACAGTGAACTTCATCCCAAAAGTAAAAAACATAAAATCCATTGTATGTTATAACCCGTTAATAAATGTTAAGGCTTGTTAATATTCAGCCGGTTACATCGTCACTGAATTACCGCTGATTGAGAAGCTGAGGTTCCGTCTTTTTTAAATACTTTTGGCCTTTGATATGCATCCTATGATTAAAAGCGCCGGCCCACTGAAGCTTCATACATTCGGGAATCTTGTAACTATGCCAAACCTGGTTCATTTTGTAACCACCCGCGCAGGTGGTTTCAGCCTGCCTCCATACAACACCCTGAACCTGGGATTACACACCGCCGATAACCCTGTTCATGTGAGTGCAAACCGCGCACGACTGGCCCGGGAAACTGGCATTGACCCTGATAAATTCCTGTATGCCAGCCAGGTGCATAGCGGCGATGTGAAAGTAATCGACCAGGACGCGATTGATGAAGGCATTCTTTTGGAAGCACCTCAAACGGATGCCATCATCACCAACCTGACCGGCATTTGCCTCATGGTGATGGTTGCTGATTGCGTGCCTGTTATACTTTTTGATCCCGAAAAACGGGTTTGCGCCGTAGTACATGCCGGGTGGCGGGGCACCGTGCATCATATTACCACCAATACTATACTTGCCATGAAATCGCAATTTGGGTGCAATCCTACCCAAATACTGGCCGGAATTGGACCTTCCATCGGTCCATGTTGTTACGAAGTCGGGGACGATGTAAAAACCGTGGTCGAGCAAAGCTTTGGGACTACCGAGGGCTACCTGGTGAGGAAGGAGCATTCGCCCAAACCTTTCTTCGATCTGTGGTATGCAAACCACAAACAACTTACAGATGCCGGACTTCAGCCAAAAAACATAGAAACAGCCCAGCTTTGTACCCAATGCCATTCCGATACTTTCTTTTCGTCGCGGGCTGGCAAAGGCATAACCGGCAGGTTTGCGGCAGGCATTTGTATGCTTACAGGCGAAATTCAATAAATATATTTCGCCGCAAAGCAAGGCATCACTTCTTTACGACGTTTAAACAAGGAATAACATGTATACAACGGCCCTTATTATTTTTATCATCACTTACACCGGCATTATTTTTACGCGGTTGCCGCGGATAAATATCGACCGGCCTTCGGCGGCATTTTTCGGGGCCGTGGCCATGATTGTGTTTGGCGTTATGAATTTCGACGAGGCCATACAGGCAATTGATTTCAACACCATTGCCCTGCTGCTTGGCATGATGATTATTATCTCGACGCTGGAACTGGACGGATTTTTCGGCTGGATAGCAACCCGAACCCTGGCAATAGCCGACACCCCTTTTAAGTTGCTGCTGGTGCTTACAATGATAACCGGCTTGGCAAGCGCATTCCTGGTAAACGATGCCGTAGTGTTACTCTTTACACCGGTTATAATAGGTATATGCAGGGCATTAAAGGTAAACCCTATCCCTTTCCTGATCGCCGAAATACTCTCGTCGAATATTGGCAGTGCCATGACCATTACCGGCAACCCGCAGAATATGCTGATCGGCATAAATTCGGGAATTGCATACGGAAGTTTCCTGCTTTACCTGCTGCCGGTATCCTTCTTGGGGCTGATAGTGGTTGTGCTGGCTGTAAAATGGTTTTATCCTACGGTGATCAACGCAAGTTTCCCGGTTCAGGCTTTGGCAGCCGGATCTGCCGAGAGCCAGGTTACAGGCGGCGATACATGGGATTATCGTTCAATCCGTTTTTCGGTGCCCATTTTCATATTGGTAATTGCTTTGTTTTTCCTGAGCCGCCCGCTGGGATTGTCCATCCCTGTGATTGCCTTGTTGGGGGCCTCGCTCATTCTTTTGCTGGGAAGGGTGAAACCATCGAAAGTCATCAGGCAGGTGGACTGGGTGCTGCTTTTATTTTTTGCCTCCTTGTTTATTGTGGTGCGCGGGGTTGAAAAAGCCGGCTTAATGGACCAGGTGCTGACACATATTAACCTCACTGAAAACCTTGCAGGCCTGGCCGGGGTTCACATGGCAAGCCTGCTGATGTCGCAGGTGGTAAGCAATGTTCCGTTTACGGTGGTGATGCTTCCGCTGATGAAAGCCGCCGACAGCGAAATACTCTGGCTCGCCCTGGCATCGGCATCCACGCTGGCCGGAAATGCAACCATTATTGGTGCAATGGCCAACCTGATTGTAATTGAAACTGCCGAAACGAAAGGCGTAAAAATAAAATTTATGGAGTTTTTCAGGATCGGGATCGTAGTAACACTTGTTTCGATGTTACTCTCATTTGGCATCATTTACCTGCAAATGCAAACCAGGTGAAAAAACACATCGTTGCGAAGATGCTTTATCACCTGGTTCATTATTTTTAATGGCAACAGCGCTATTGTAAAAACTGGTGACCGGGGGGTTAATGATTTATCCCTGGCAGGCCATGCTTTTCCTCTAGAACGGGAGATCGTCCTCAACCGGCGCTGCATTAAATGATGCAGGAGGATCGGATGGCATTTGAGGCGATGAAGTTTGAACAGGAGCTGCGGCGCCCTGTTTTTCAACACGCCAGGCTTTGGCTTCGGTAAACCAGCGCCCGTTATATTCACGGCTTTCAAGATCAAAAAATACCTTTGCCGTTTCGCCGACTCTCAGGCCGGCCTGGTCAATTTTATCGCCCCACAGGGAGAAACATATTTTTTTTGGAAACTGCCCTTCGGCAATTTCTAATACAAATTCCTGCTTACGCCATTCGCCGTTACGGCCTTGTCCGGTTACCAGTGGTAACAACTGAGCTACTTTCCCGATGATTTCCATATCTGTATGATTGTGATTTTAATGATGCGAAAATAGGACATAAAATTTAAAATGCTGGTGATGTTTATAAATTTATTTCATGCTATTTAAATCAAAGGCTGTGATTGTATGGTCATTACTCCTTTAATATTGTGAACTGTATTCCAGTAAGTAATCCCCTCCCCTTTTATTAAAAGCTACCAAACACGCTACCGAACCTAATCTATTCGTTTACTGCTACAGAATTGGATACGCAACAGCTTTTTTTCGGTACACCGGAATACCTATCTTTGCTCTGATTTTAGTTTCCCCTGCTGAGAAGATGATTAAGCATATGACTAAAGGTTTACAAAATATAAAAATCGATGAACTGGAATACAATCCTCTCTGATAAACGCACCGGTGTTCCCTCGAGTTACGGAATAAGAACAGGGTACCAGGTTGATTTCGACCGTATTATTTTCTCATCGGCCTTCAGGAGGCTTCAGAACAAAACCCAGGTTTTTCCATTGCCAGGCTCAGCATTTTTGCATAACCGATTAACCCATTCGCTTGAGGTTTCGAGCGTTGGACGCTCGCTGGGAAAGCTGGTAGGGAAAGCATTAATTAAAAACAACCAGGTTGAAGAAGCAAACCGGGAATTTTATGAGTTCGAATTACAAAATGTGATAGCGGCAGCCTGCCTGGCGCACGATATCGGCAACCCGCCGTTCGGGCATACCGGCGAAAAGGCCATCTCAAACTATTTTATTTCCAACAAATTACAGCCAATTGCCGGAAAGCCATTGCACGCTTACTTCAGCGAGCCGGAGTGGAACGACCTGGTAACCTTTGAGGGTAACGCCAATTCGCTGCGGGTGCTGATACACCAGTTCAACGGGAAATCTACAGGCGGGTACCGCCTCACTTATACCACGCTGGCTGCTTTGATAAAATATCCCTGCGAGTCGGTTGCCAGTTCCAAAGGCAAGATCAACACCAAGAAATTCGGTTTTTTCCAGTCGGAACTCGCTGTGGCTTCAGAGATTTTACAAACACTCAACGTTTTAACGGAATCAACCCAACCCGCAGTTTTTTGTCGTCACCCGTTTGTATATTTAACCGAGGCTGCCGACGATATCTGTTACCGGATAATAGATTTTGAAGATGCCCACCGGCTGCATATCATGGAACACGACCATGTTATCAGCACTTTTATGAGCCTGTTGAATGAGATAAACTCTTCGGAAACCGCTAAAACAAAAGCAACGCTGGAAAGTATTAGCGATAAAAACGAGCAGGTATCGTATCTGCGGGCCAAATGCATCAATGCACTGGTGGATAAATCGGCCGAAGAATTTACCCTGAACAGCAGCAGCATATTGCAGGGAAAATACAACTGTGGACTGATAGATACACTGGAACAAAGATATCCTACTTTGCTGGCTATTGCCCGTGAATCGAACCAGAAAATATATAACCACGAGTCGGTGGTGCAGCTTGAATTGCTGGGCTATAAGGTGATGTCGGACCTGCTTTCGCTGTTTATACCGGCGGTACTGGCCCAAAGCCCTGCACACAAAGAACAGAAAATTCTGAAACTGTTACCCGAACAGTTTACTTCGGCATCAGCAAACCCTTACGACAAGGTATTTTCGGTACTCGACTACCTGTCGGGAATGACTGATCCCTATATTATTGAGCTGTACCGCAAGTTGTTCGGGATAGAGATTCCGAGGCATACGAATAACTGAGGTTAAATTTGGGACTCGACACTCAGAAGTTCATTACAGTTGTTACTCAGTATTATGAACCGTTGTATGGCAATGATAAACCAATACTTTTCACGAAGAACAGCAAGTGAAATCCGTTTCGGGATTGTTCAGGTGTAAGTGGAATTCTGATATAAAAATGGGAGAATGGGAAATAAAGAAACAGAAAATTCATATTTTGATTTCCAGAGTAACTTCAGGTAAGCGCTCACCCGTTTGATTTCATAGTAAATTTTGATCCACCTGCAGGTAGAAACAAATATTCGGAGTACGGCTTACTTCTGCACTCTGAGATTATAGACAGGCCCGTCATATATCCAAAAGCCCTGCAAATACAGGGCTTTAAGGCAGTAAAAAAAATAAATAAGGCGTAATTCTGGTAGCCCCGACTGGGCTATTTGAATAATACTTATTAATTTGTTTATCAATATTAAATGAAATGTAAAATTATTGGGGGATGAATTAGATGAATAATAATTCATTTGTGAAATCCTCTTTTGAAGCCAATGATTCATTATATAAGAGGCAGCTTGCATGAGTTATATATTTGAATACGTTTTTTAAACTTAATAAAGCAGGTCCTGTTGTTGCAGGGTTTTAAGGGCCTCCAGTTCGCTGGCTGTGCTATCGGCCTGCTGCGATTTCTTCGCCTGTATGCCTCCGCCACCAGGTGTCCCTTCAAAAATAGTTGCCGTACCATCGCCTACCCGGCTGGCTATGCGCTGCGAGCCTATATAATAATGCTTGCTGTAAATACCTGTAGGCGATACTACAAGTAAACCACTGGGGTAAGTAGTATAGTTATCCATGGTGGTGCTGGAGTTCACCAACAAACCTGACATAAAAAACTGTCAGGGTGATCCTGATGAACGGGTATGCAATATACAAAAGGTTAAATTCGTCAACCTTAAATCCCTTTGTCAAAATCTCGTGGGTATAGAAAACAGTGTTCTTAAGTAAAATTGCTGCTAATCCACACAGTACTCCGGTAAGCAGGCTGAGCAATATGATAAATGTCCGGGGCGGAATAAATTTTAATCGCCAGTTATGCATCGTGGTGTGTAAAGCTGAAGATTTTAACATTGAGCAATGTTTGTCCGGGTTAAATAACCTGATCGGGAGCACCCTGGTTATTGTTCATAAAACACCTTGATTGTTTCGGATTGTAATCGTTTTTTCAGCCAGTCATTAATTTTTGATTTTTCACTCACCGACAGGCTTTTGCCTTTGGTTTTGAAGACCACAACTTTAATTTTTTCAGGCGAAGCGAGCGTATCACTGAAATTAAAAGTTTCAGCATAGGAACAGCTGTATACCTGGGGATAGATTGTCATAATCTCGTTCAGAATAAGCTGCCCGTTCCGTTTTACAATCTCAAGACTATCTAACCTCGCATCTTTTTCTTTTAATAACAGCGATAGACGGTTCATTTCAGCTTTAAGCTTATCACTTTCTGAATTTTTCTTACTGAAATCTTCTTCAGCTAATTCCTGTGGAAATTCAATTTTAACATCATTCAACGAGTAATCTTGGGCTAAATCCCGGATTTTTTGCTTTTGAATGTCGTTTAGGGCAGCCCCGGCATAAACCAGGACTATTGTTCTCTTTATGGGTTTAATCTCGTTTTTTAACAGGTAATGACTTTCTACAACGCTTACCTTATTTACAAAAGCATTTGCATTGGCAATAAACTTCTCTCTCTGAACGAGTTGAAATCCGAGGTATATGCTTGGAAGCAAAACCAGGATTGTAACAAACCAGATCCACTGATGTATTTTCTGTTTTTGTCTCGCACTGATATCCGACAAAATAGGAAATTTCAGAATCTGTGAAATTGCAACTGATGAGATGGCAATAAATACTGTATTAATGGTAAAGAGGTATATTGCACCGAAAAAGTAGGTAAACTGGCTGGTAGCCAGTCCATATCCTGCTGTGCATAAAGGCGGCATTAATGCAGTTGCAATTGCTACTCCGGGGATAACATTTCCTTTATGCTTGCTGCTAATTGCTACTATTCCGGCCAATCCTCCAAAAAGAGCAATAAGCACATCGTAAATGGTTGGGCTTGTTCGGGCCAGAAGTTCGGAATGGGCCGCTGAAATCGGGCTGATTGTAAAATAAGTTGTAGATGCAATCAGGCTGGCAATAACTGCAAATGAAAAGTTTTTGACAGCGGTACGAAAAAGGGGGAAATTGTAGGTTGCAATGCTATATCCCATTCCATTAATTGGGCCCATCAATGGCGAAATAAGCATGGCTCCGATTATTACAGCGGTTGAATTCATATTTAGACCAACCGAAGCAATAATAACAGCAAATATTAAAATCCAAAGGTTTGTACCCTTAAAAATTACATCTTTTTCAATGGTTTCATGGATTTTCTGAAAGCTATCAACGTCGCTCTCCAGATCCATGTAACTCAATAATTTATTAAGGTATTTATGCTGCATGACTTTTGCTTTTGCCGGTTACTGTCTACTGTTTTTTAAAGAAAATGTAAACTATCATTGATGCGGAGCTTTTCGTATGCTGTAGATTTTTGAACTCCACGGCGAATACTTTTTGGAGGCATTATTAATTGTTAAAATTGCATCGTCCATGCCCTGTAACTCTTTCTGATAGAGATGTAATGCCAGCGAAATGGCTGCAAGTGTTTCACCAGAAATTTCTTCCGGTTTTTTTTGTACATCATTGCCAATCAACTGTTTGTTAAAGAATTTCCGAAAATTGATTTGGTACATTTTTGCAATGTACTTAAAGGCCAGAAACAACGAAATTAAAACAGTAAATACGATGGTCATGGCAATTATTAACATGGCGATACCTGAAGGATCGAGTTTAGCAAACTCTTCAGCAGATTTACCAGGCGTGCGTTGACTGGACTCCACCAGCAATATCAGTGTAAGTATCATGATGAAACGCGTAATTGTTGTTTATAAATCATGGTTGATGAATGCTTTATCGTTTTAGTAAATACGGATAATGATGTTATTTTTTGTGTGAATCATGAGGTTGATTTATGCCGGGCTTTGGGGATTTTACGGAAAATATGATCCGAAAATCCATAAACAACTGCGGAGCGTGTTAACATGTAACAAGGAAAGAATTGTCATAACCCAAGGAATTGATGTTGTAACACATATGTTAAGGCGCCAGCAAAATACCCAAGCAAAGCCAAAAAGCTGATAGTTTTCAGATACCAGAAGAAGCTTATTTTTTCCATACCCATGGCTGCTATGCCGGCAGCTGACCCGATAATAAGTGCACTTCCCCCGGTGCCGGCCGCGTAAGCCAGGAATTCCCAAAAATAATGATCCGTCGGGTACTGACTTATATTATACATCCCCTGCACAGCCGCAACCAACGGAACATTATCAATAACAGAGGAGAGTAAACCTATAGCTATCACAATAATGTTGTCGTTGTGTATTTTTACTGTAAGCCTTTGTGCCAGGTTAGATAAAAGGCCGGTAGATTGTAAAGCGGAAATGCTTACGAGTATTCCAAGAAAAAAAAGAATACTTGGTGCATCTATTTTGCGAAGTGCATGAACCACCGACAACGCATGTTTATCTTCCTCATTTTTGCCGCTATGAATAATTTCTGTAATGACCCACAGTATACCCAATCCGAATAAAATACCCATGAAAGGAGGTAGATGAGTAACTGTTTTAAAAACCGGGACCAATATCAGGATTATGACACCCGAAAAGAAAACAATAGATTTAGAGTTTTGATCATGATCTGGGTTATTATAGTTGTTTTCAACGGCATAAGGTCGTTCAATTTTACCTTTCAGCTTAAATGACAGGTATACCAGGGGAACAACCAGACAAATCAGGCTTGGAATAATCAGTCTGATAATAATGCTGTATGCAGTAATCTGGCCCCCAATCCAAAGCATGGTGGTGGTTACATCACCTATTGGCGACCAGGCCCCACCAGCGTTAGCGGCCACCACAACAATACCTGCGAAAAAGAGCCGGTCATTATCATCACGTATAAGCTTTCGGAGCAGTGAAATAATAACAATTGTAGTTGTAAGGTTATCTAAAACAGCCGAAAGGAAAAATGTTATAAAAGCAACTATCCAGAGTAATTTTCGTTTATCAGTCTGTTTAATCCGGTTTGTAATAATATCAAAGCCGTCATGGGCATCTATTAATTCAACAATAGTCATTGCTCCCAGAAGAAAAAACAGGATTCCCGACAAATCGCCCATATGCTTTGTAAGTTCCTCTCCTACAAAATGTTTGTTGGGCGAAAAAAGTATATATACTGTCCAGCAAAGCACTCCGGTAATTAAAGCGGTTGCAGCTTTGTTTATTTTTATTTTATGTTCAAAAGCAATTGCTACATAGCCAAGAACAAAAATTGAAATTATCAGGGTTGTCATCAGAGACATTAATTTGATGTTCGGGTTCAGTGACCGGGGCTGTTCTTTTTAAACAGGCCCAATTGCTTATATTTCAATCGTGTTTCAGCTTCTTTGCTTTTATCCGAAATAAAAACAATGGTCTTGCCATCATCAAGCATTATGGCATATTTATCAGAGGTTACACCGGTTAATGTTTTATGATTGTGCGGTATTAAATCATGTTTTTTATCTTTTGATTTGTTTTTCATTATTTGATTATTTACCTTTTAATTATCACCATTTACTGTTTTACAAACCAGGCATATATTCTCATTTTAAAGGTTGATATGTAAACCACTCAGCACCAAGCTAACAGCTTTTGCACAGATAAATATGTAAAGAATTCGAGCAATTACCATGACACCCAATTTGCCTATGGCTTTCTCAACCCAGGGCGAAAGGTAAAGTATCGGAAGAATGCTCAGATACACCAGAATTACCGTTAATGCAGTTAACAAGTTGCCATTTATCTGTATGAGGAGTATTGTGGTTAATATTGTACCCGGTCCGGCCAGATATGGAAACCCCATTGGAAAAACAGCTATGTTGTGAGATGAAACACTTTGTATCTGATTTGCTGAGGGACCCGATAATACGCCCTTAGCAGCCACAGCAAAAACAAGTATTCCACCTGCAATTTTAAATGCAGAGGTGCTGATGTCGAATATGTTTCGAAGCATTATATCCCCGAAAAAGGCAAAAGCAAGTACAATTCCTCCCGCTACTGCCACCGCCTTGCGAAACATACGGTTGCGCTGTTGTTTATCCAGGTTTCCTGTAAGATCGGCCAAAATGGGTAGATTACCCACTGCATTAAACATAGCAAACAGAACCAGGTAATTGTGAGGGAGTTGTTTAAATGTTCCCATGATCAGGAATGTACAGTTACCCTGGATCTTCCCATCCACGACAAATTGCCAGGTTCACCAAAATGCTCTTTGAAAATCCTGTAATACAGCAATTCTTCTTTCGAATTCAGTAACCACCCGTTTTTGAGGCTTCTTTCTGCTATGAAATCTGCGTCAGTTATTTTTTCCGAGGCATAGCCGGCAATTAAAGTTCCTACCCCTGCGCCTTCCCAGAATTTGGATTTTGTACGTGTTAATATACTTTCGGGCAATAAGCCAGTCATGGCTTTACGCAGTATCCACTTTTCGATGCCATTATTCAGCTTAAGTTCCACTGGTATTTGCAACGCATATTCAAACACCTCAGGATCGGCGAAAATAACATGTGCTGTAGTGCCAAAGGCTGAAGCAGAACGATCGACGCGTTGCAATGCAGTGTTATGCAAAGCGCCCGTAATATCAATTAATTCAGCATCAAGTTTTGATAAAGGCAGTGATTTGAGATACTCATATCCGGCAAAAAGCTCATCACCACCTTCGCCCGAAAATACTTCGGAAACATGCTCCGAAGCTGCATAAGCAACGGAAAGGTTAATGATACTTGACCGTACCAATAATGCATCAAATGATTCAAGCTGGTAGATAACGTCGGGCAAAATGCTAAGCATACTTTCAAGGGTTATAATCACTTCATGGTGATCGGAACCAATATAATCAGCCACTTGTTTGGCAAACTTCAAATCAGGTGCATCTTTTAACCCACCTGCAAACGTGTGCAAAGTATCAACATAGGGTCGGGCAAGGGCAGCAATGGTGCTTGAATCGAGTCCGCCCGAAAGCCAGGAACCAATGGTATTTGACGTGATTCGCTTTTTGATGGCAGAATTCAGAATTGCGCGTAACCGGGTAGCGATTACATCTGGATCATCTGCCACGAAATGAGCCCTTTGCTCTAATTTAAAATTTTGCTTTAAACCGCCAGCTGTGAGTGTATATCCCGGAGGCATTTCCGAAATGTTATCAGAAAAAGGGAGTAAAGCCTTAACCTCCGATGCAAATGTAAATATACCACCATTGTTGAATGCTGTATATAATGGAGCTACACCGAGTTCATCGCGGGTAATTTCCCAATGGTTATTTTTCCTTGCAACTTCAACCGAATGGCCATCACCAGGCCCATCCCGGAAAACAAGTTTCCTCGTTAGTTCTTTTACACTTTCATCTTCATGTTGCGACCAAACTATCCCGATGGTGGCATTTTCTGTTTCAAAAATATCTTTCCCATATTCACCGCGATGTGAAATGGATTTGAGCATTTGATCAACTTTAAACGCTTCACCACTTTGTAAAATACCTGCAATACCAGCCATTGTTTAATTTTTTAAGATTTTTTTCGTGATTTTTCATTCATTAAAATTTCCGAGAGACGCGATTTTTCTTCAATCGGTTCGCCTGTTGCCGGGTTTATGGCATACCATGCACCATTTATGTTGCGTGTTAATATATCCCCTTTCAGGAATGGATTGCCCCGAAAGTGAGGTGCATCCAAAATGCCAGTTTCAATAGCCCTGGCTATAGTTTTGGGATCGGAAAATGTATCCGCCACGTTAGCGCCGATAAATGACAGGGCATCCAGAATTAAGCCTGAGTCTGATTTAAGTTTTTCTTTCCTGGCCTGAATTTGCGTATCTGTCTTGAAATCGGGTAAGCCTTTCAGCCCGTTTTGTATTACGCCATGAACAATCTTACAACTTTCAATAAGTTCTTCGTATCCAGTGGCATGATCGCCTTCGCTGAAGCCTACCACATGCAAAATATGTGGCTTCATTACAAGGCTAATAAGCGCAGAGGCAGCCAGTTGTCCTTTGGCGATGTAAGGATCACTAGAAAAATGGGCTATGCCGGCCCTAACCTCCCTGTAAACAGTAAATGTTTCATCTTCGAGCTGCTGAATCATCTCCATTTTTGCCATCATTTTGGCAATATCCATGTTGGGCCATGTTTCGGGAGGTGTATTGAACATGAACTGGGAAACATAATTACGAACACCCGCTTTTTTTGCGTTGTAAGCTGCCAGGTAGGCCATGGTAACAGCAATCGAGTCGTGGGCATCGCGCAAACTCCACTGGTGGGACTCATTCACTTCCACAGGAATATTTCTGTCAGCATACCACCGCATTACATTTTGATTTTCGGTAATGGCTTCCACCAGTGAACGGTTCGATCGTCCGTCGATTACGCTATACCAGCACAAAGGAATTGCTGCCCATGCATTATGGATGGTTTTAACACTCATTTCAGCCCATTTCAGCAAGTCGCGGGTGCCGGCATAACAACGCATCAAAGGATAATTGCCACACCTCGAACTTCGGTATAACCCTTCCATGTCTTCATAAGTACGAACAGGTACTCCGCCAGCGCCCTTTTGGGTGGCTATTATTTCGCCCGGGCGGAAAAAATTCTCCTGTGCATTCTGGTCGGGGCCAATTGAAATAACATCCAGAACTTCGGCAAGGGCTATTTCCCTTATTCCATCGTATGTTTCTGTTAATGTAGGCCTGCCAAAGTGATGACGCAGCATGGGATAGGGATATTTCTGATTAATCCTGCCTATGAGATCACCGGCAAATACAGCTTTTTCAGAGATGCCTGAAACACCGCGCAAATATGCCTTAATTGCTTCAACAGGTTCTGAACCATCGAAAACCTTTTGGAAGAAACCTGAGATTTTGGCGAGATTAGCCACCGGAGGGGGGCCACCAAAAATAAACCTGGTTTGTATGGTCCCAAGTTCATTTATGGCATGAGCAATTTCCTGTATAAGATTACCGGCCACATCGGGAGTAAGCCTGTAACTGAGCGCCATAATATCGGGTCTTTCGGACCTGACAGCTTCAACAATCCTTTTTACTGAAACCGCCGGGCCCATCGATTTTGTGTGATACCCTTCAGCTTCTGCCAGCCTGAGGAAGTGATGCAAACCCCCTACATGTACACAATTGCCGATTGCCGCTCCAATGATTGTTTTCATATCTGTTCGATTTGATCTGACGGTTGACTTTTTTCACCTATTGCAAGTAAGCGTAATTCCCGTAAACTCAAGCCCGAAATGCCAAGGCTGTCAGTAGTCCTTCCTTCATTCAAATAGTCCCTGTTGTTCAGAACTGAAGCCAGATGGATTAAAGAATCGATGGTTGGGGTAGGTATTCCGAACATTTTGCCCACCGATGCAATCGGCACCAGGCTGAAAGGAACATCCTCTTCAATGTATCTCATTTTGAGTGTTCGGGGAGCCATAATTCCACGGTATCCCGGGTTTTTCCGCATCGCTTCAAAAAGGGTATTCCCGGCAGTGCTGTATGCCATATAAAACCATTCGCGCGACGAAATTGCCCTTATCCCAAGCGCTTCAGCAACTGCGATGCGTTCGCTGTCAACTTTTTCAAGTACCAGTGAAACTGATTCAGTAGCTCCTTCGTGATAAAATTGAAACTGGGCGTCATCCTCAATCCAGCCTGCATTTAAAATACACAGCGCAGGATGAAATATACTTCCAATATTATCGAAGCTTGTTTTGAAAATATTATCACCAGGAACAAACTGGGGATAAAACTTTCGTAATTGCGCAATCACCATGGGAATTAAATACGCCCTGATGGATGCTACCGGAATTGAGTGCTTGATACTGAAAATTTTTACCTGTGAGGGCCCGATGGCCCTTGAAGCATAGATAAAAGTCTGGGCTTCAGAAATGATCACATCAGCTGTAACTTTTAAAGAGGCAAGCACCTGCTTAAATTCCAATGCGCCTAATGTCCTGCCAGGATGGAGAACGACAATCTGCCCATCGCGAAGAAAAGGGGCAGCCTGAACGGCAATCCACCTGTGTGCTAACGCCGGAACAACTACCATAATCAGGTTGGCCGTCGAAATTGCTTCTTCCATCGAAGTTGTTGCCATTTTTACGGCACCAAACCCGGCAACTTCGCCGGTTAGTTCAATGCCACCCGACGATTTTACTCCCCATAAACGTTCCTCGCCCCGGTTAAAGAGATTAACTTCAAAGCCCATCATTGCCAGGTGACCAGCCATTGCCATCCCGCCATGGCCTGCACCAAGTACAGCAATGACGGGTTTTTCAAGAGCTTCAAATTTTGTGTTCATGGCTTATGAATTTTTCAGTTTGAATAATTGGTTCAGTAAATCCAGCAAGCTAAGCGATTAAGAGATTACTGTTATCACCAACATGTTCAACTTTCGATACGGGCATTTTTAAAGTTCAGTTCAAAACTTGTTCCTTTGTTTTCGGCACTATGCAGATTAAAACCTACATCGTGCAACTCAAATATTTTTGCCACCAACGAAAGCCCGATACCAAAACCACCTTTATATCGCGCGTTCGACGCCCGGTTGAATGGCTTGTAAATATTGCCGATTTCATTGGTTGGAATCCCTATGCCTTTATCGGTAAGGATAATCTTTATTGATTCATCCATGATTGAAAATTCGATGATAACATCATCGTCAGAAAACTTGCATGCATTTTCAATCAGGTTCTGGAATGCAATTCCAAGCATTCCCGCATTGCCGTTAACCAATAATTTATTTTCATTCTCAGGGTATTGAATAACAGGGATAATCTTTCGATCTGTATATTTTGCCTTCATCTGGCGTATGGCACTGAAAACAATTTCGTCAATACGGATAGGTGAAAGCTGTATGGATTTGTCCTGGTTAATCTGAGCTAACTCCAACAAACTGGTTACCTGCGCATTCAGTTTTTTGAGGTCGCTAACCATATTTGATATGTGTTTTTTGTAATCTGCAGGGTTTTGTTCCTTGCTTAATATATAGTCTGATTCAACTATCATAACCGAGAGTGGTGTTCGCAATTCATGCGAGGCATTTGAAACGAAGTCTTCCTGGCTTTTGAATGCAATCTCAAGATTTGAAAGCATTTGATTAAATGTCAACGCTAGTTGTGCAATCTCATCCTTTTTATTTCCTTCGTTCAGACGGCTACTTAAGCGAGAAGAGTTTATATCTTTTACACTCTTTATGATCTGCGAAATAGGTTGTATAGCCTTTTTTGAAAATAAATAGGACAGGAATATTGACAGCCATATACTGAAAATTATACTCCAGAGCAAAATTTCGCGGAGTTCAGCCAGGTTCTCTTTCCTGTTTTTATCAAAAGCCATAACCAGTACAGTATAGGTTTGGTTTTTGAAAACGTGTTTATAACATATGCCATCCTTTTCGGCGATTGAAAAACGGTAATTATCGCCTTTCACTGCATTTTGACTAATAACCTCAGGCGTGAGGTATTCTATATTATTCCGGTAAAGAATATTTAATTCCGAATTAGTGATTACTATTTCTTCCCTGGGCCAGTTAAAGGTTGATTGTTGAATCTTTCTCAATAAAACTGAGTCGACTTCGGGAAGGTTGATTAAAAGTATGGCAGTATTTTTTGCTCTTTTGGTGAGGTTATCTGCAAACTTATTGTGTTGGGTGGTGTATGAGAAATAGTACAGCGTTGCAGAGAAAAACATGAGTATCCCTACAACAACCAGAGTAAATTCAATTGCTAATTTTGTCTTAATATTCATTGCCTACATCTCTTTATCACTGCAATAGAAACCAAATCCAAACTTGGTATGTATTAGTTTTGGCTCATATCCTTTATCTATTTTCTTTCTAAGGTAGTTTACATATACATCAATAATATTTGTACCAGGATCAAAATCGATGCCCCAAACCTGTTCGATGATAAACTCGCGTGTAAGTAACTTTTCTTTATTTTTCAGGAATGTCTCCAATAACAAACTCTCCTTTGCCGTCAGATCAATTTTATTCTGAGCCCTGGTAACTGCTTTTGTTTTTAAATCCATTTCCAGGTCAGCGATTGAAATCTTATCGGTATTGTAATTTATTTCTGATCGCCTGAGAAAAACGTTAACGCGTGCGAGCAGTTCCCTGAAATCGAAAGGCTTTAACACATAGTCATCGGCACCAACTTCGAAACCCAGTATTTTATTATCTGATGTTCCCAGTGCTGTAAGCATTATAATCGGAATCTCACTGTTTGTCTTACGAATTTCTTCACACAAATCGTAGCCATTTATTAAAGGCAGGTTTATGTCTAAAATGATCAGGTTGTAGGGCTTGGCCGCTACTAACTGTTTCCCGATATATCCATCGGAAGCTATATCGACAGCGAAGCCATGTTCTTCAAACTGCTTTTTAAGAACATCGGCTAACCTTTGCTCATCTTCAACAATTAACATTGTTACCGTTTCCATACAGGTATAAGTATAAAGCAAAGTTAATAGTAAGAACTATATAATTCAGTGTGTTAATGAGTTTCTAACCCTATTCTAATTACTTTCTAATGATGCCCGCAAGGTTCCTTGAGTAACTTTGTTGACATACTAATTACACAATATCATGAAAAAAATAAAACTTTCAAACGAAGCGATTATAGGACTTTTCTGGGTGGGAATATTTATGGCCCTGATACTGGTAAAATTGATTTTTTTTAGTTAGCCGGTGTGTATATATATGAGCCAAAAATTTCGGTAAGAACTATTGTGCACCTGTTTTTTGCAGCAATGGCAATTATCTTTTTGATTATTCGGATGTTCATTCTTAAATACCAGTTGCGGGTGTGTATAAAAGGTATCCTATCATTCGAACAAATCACAAATTGAATTTATTGGATAACTCCATTATATTCATCCTGAGCTTTATGTAATTAGCCCTCTGGTAGCCTGAAATGACAAAACCCCTGATAATTAATGATTTTTTCGATGCACAACTTTTATCCAGTCGGTCGGATTAAAAGCAAAAGCCCTGCAAATACAGGGCTTTAAGGCGGTAAAGAAGTAAAATAAGATGTAATTCTGGTAGCCCCGACAGGAATCGAACCTGTATTTAAAGTTTAGGAAACTTCCGTTCTATCCGTTGAACTACAGGGCCGGCAAAATGGTTTGCAAAAGTAATGCAATATTCTGTATTGAGCAAATAAGGATTGTAAGGTTTTTTATTTGGTTAAACATGTTCCATTCCTTTGCCGGCAGGAGTGTTTTCACGCCCTTGAAAATTACAGCCTGAAAAAAACCTTCACAATCAGGAATACTCCGAAAATAATCAGGAGCAAGCCCACAAAATGGTTTACCCGCACAAGAATATTAGCTTTAAGATGCGATTTAATACGGTGGGCAATAAAGACCTTTAAAACATCGGCACCAAAAACGGTGGTAAGGGTGCCGATAAAAAAGAACATAATCCCATGCTTATCAACGCCATAGTTTGCGCTCACGCCAACCATAGCCGAAATCCAGAAAAACCAAACAAAAGGATTCATAATATTGAGAAAGAATCCTTTCAGAACATAAGTAAGCGGGCCGGGTACCCGTATTTCGATAGCCTTGTTGTTTTCGTCGATATGTATTTTATGCAGGAAGGTGTAAATGCCGAAACCAATCAGGATGGATCCCCCGATGATGCCTGCAATCAGGTAATTACTCCTCTGGCTGATTAACTGAAGTGCACCCAGGAAAGCCAGGTACACAACACTTACGTCCGAAAGAAAAATACCGAATGCCAGGAAAATACCTGATTTCAGTCCACGGTGTATGCTGGTTTGCAACAAGGTAAACAAAGCCGGGCCAAGCAATGCCGACAATGTTAATCCAAGTATAGCTCCTTGTATTAAGGGATGCATAACAGCGTATTATAATTTGCAGGATGCCACCCGATACCGCAACATGGTATTATTAAATAAACCGGGATGCCGGCCTGCATATTTTATTTTTCATTCAAGAAAAGCGAAATCCTCCGGTATGCGCTTTTTTTATTTTGCCGGTTTCCTCTTTTCAAGGAAATCTATCCAGCTTTCAAGTTTTTCACCTTTTAAAACGCGTGGAAACTTATGCTGCCCGCCTTCTTTTCCGGCTTGCTTCATCCACTCGTAAAATACAGATGAATCCATTACTTCGGCAGTTACTTCCCTGATGGCATGAAGCCGCTCGGTGCGGTAATCGTCGTTGAGTATTCCCAGGTTTTCGTCGAGTATCTGTGCAGCTAGTTTGGCATCAAGCGGCGAATCTACACCCAGATACCATTTGTGGGCAAACATACTTTTTTCGTGTTTCACACCGGCCACGGCAAACTCACGTATGGTAATATTTAGTTTCTTCGAGAGCATTTCGACCGCATGGTTCAGGTTTTCCTGCGAGATGTGCTCGCCGCAGAGACTCAGGAACTGCTTGGTACGACCGGTAATTACAATCTCGCCCAATGCCTTCGATGTAAATCTCACCGTATCACCAATCAGGTAGCGCCAGGCCCCGGTGCAGGTCGAAATCAGCAAACCGTAATCCTTGTCTTCTTCAATTTCGCGAATGTTCAACACAGTAGCATCGGGCTTCAGGTTGCCATCGTCGTCGAAATTTGTTTCATTGAAGGGTACAAACTCATAAAAAATACCATTATCCATCACCAGTTGCATGCCTTTTACATTGGGCCTGCTCTGGTAAGCAATAAAGCCTTCCGAAGCCAGGTAAGTTTCCATGTAAGTGAGCGGACGGGCGAGCAGCTTTTCGAAGCCCTGCTGGTAAGGTGCAAACGAAACCCCGCCATGCACGTAAATGCTCAGGTTAGGCCACATATCGTGAATGGTATTGAGGTTATAAGTCTCAATAATTTTTTCGAGCAGTATCTGTAACCAGGCCGGCACACCACAAATAACACCAATATCCCAACCCGGTGCTTTTTTTACAATTTCTTCGAGTTTGGTAGTCCAGTTTTTTTCTTTCGAAATGCGGTTGCCGGGCTTGTAAAAATGCTGGAACCAGAACGGGAGGTTGCCTGTGGTAATGCCGGACAGATCGCCTTCGTAATAAGTTCCGTTATACTGCAGTTCGGTGCTGCCGCCCAGCATCAGGATTCCTTTTGAATAAAATTCGGGTGGGAAATCATATTTCGATAACGACAACAACTGCTTGATACTTGTTTTTTGGATGGCTCTGAGCATATCGCGGGTTACCGGAATATATTTGCTCGAAGCACCCGAGGTACCTGAACTCAGTGCAAAGTACTTAACCTGTCCCGGCCAGCTTACATATGCTTCGCCATTGAGGGTACGGTGCCACCATTTGCGGTGCATNNGCCGCAGCATATCCTGAAAACCATACTCCTCGCCAAATGAAGTGAGTTGTGCGTTCCGGAGTAGTTTTCGGAGTGTTCGGATCTGCAATTTATAAGCATCCTGGGTTTTCAGATTCTCAATAGGCATTTTACTCCTTAACTCAATAGCGCTCTTAATAATCGATCCCAGTATTGGCATAGCTACATTTTATTTCGGTTTGCAGTGGCTAAATTAGAAATAATTTCTAAATTCGTACTAAGTAATGATTCGCCTTTAACGATATTTAACCTCTCTCAAGGCATGTTTGTTCCGATGAAAAAAATAGTACGGAAAACACTCAGGGCATTTGTAGCCATAATCATCATCTTATTAATCAGCCTGGTTGCATTCCTGGTTTTTGCCACACTTACTGATTTTAAACCTGCCGTTACCGAAAATATTGTTGTAAATGCACCTGCTTCAATACAGCAAACCATACCTGCCGGTAAAATTGAATTATACACATGGAATATAGGCTATTGCGGACTTGGCAGCAAAATGGACTTCTTTTACGAAGGGGGTAAAATGGTGCGCCCCTCCGAAGAATATTATAAGCAATGCCGCGATGGAGTCATCAGCCAGGTAAAATCATTCGGGAAGCCAGGTTTTGTTTTATTACAGGAAGTGGACTGGCAGTCGGCACGTACTTATAACGACTTGCAGGCAAGTAAAATAGAAGCTTCGGTGCCTGACTATGCCGCTACTTTTGCCACAAACTACAAGGTGCCATTTGTGCCGGTACCTCCTGCTTCGCCCATGGGCAAGGTGAACAGCGGAATACTGACGCTGAGCCATTACAAGCCTGTTGAAGCTACACGTTACCAGTTTCCTTCGGCATACAGCTGGCCCAAAAAACTCTTTATGCTCGATCGTTGTTTCCTGCTTACGCGATACAATGTGAGCAACGGCAAACAACTGGTTGTGATTAA
>DGQJ01000326.1:0-5680 GCA_002389705.1 Bacteroidales bacterium UBA4417 | reverse complement strand
GATGGAAATATAACTTATGCCATCACACCAGGCATCCCTCCCGATTTCTTACCGGCGGGGTTTACCTGGGCCTATGACCCCAACTATCCCACCAACCGGAACGTGGATACACCCTATACCAAAGGGCAAACGCCCACTACACTTATCGATTTTTTTGTGCTTTCGCCCAATATAAACCTGGTAAGCACAAAAACGATACCTACTGGTTTCGAATATGCCGATCACCAGCCGGTAGGCATGGTAGTGGAGCTGAAATAAAATGTATTTGCCTGCAGCAGGGCCAGGTTTTAATGTGATTTCAAAGCATTGCCTGTTCTTCGTCCCTGAATAAATCAGCAGCAATGCCATCAGCAAACAGTATGCCCTCAGGAGTGAGTTTAAGTGCGTTTTCTGTGTAAATCATCTTGCCCGACGCAATAAAATGTTGAGCATCGGCCAGCAGGTTTTCGGCCATAGCCTGCCCAAATTCCTGCTTAAATACATCCAGGTTGCACCCCCACATGGTACGCAAGGTGGTCATGATATACTCATTCAACCGGGTTATCGGGCTTAATATTTCAGTTCCCGATTCTACCATTCCTGAAGCAACCGAAAGAATGTAGTTGCTGATATTGGCTACATTCCAGCTGCGCGAACAGCCATTATACGAGTGTGCCGAAGGACCAATACCGAGGTACGATTTTCCCTGCCAGTAAGCGGTGTTGTGGCGCGAATAAGCACCCGGAAGGCAGAAATTTGATACTTCATAATGTTCATACCCATTTGCCTGCATCATGCGTGTAAGTATTTCATAATGCGAAAGCGACAAATTTTCATTTACTGGTGTTGTTTTCCCTTTCCGGATCATCACGGCAAGCGGAGTTTTGTCCTCAACCGTAAGTGAATATGCCGAAATGTGAGGAATGCCAAGCGAAAACGCTTGTTGCAGGTTCTGTATCCAGCCATCATCCGTTAAGGTAGGAATTCCATAAATCAAATCGATGCTCAGGTTGCTAAAACCTGCCTGCTGCGCATCGGCAATACAGCGTATTACCTGCTCCGGAGTATGCGTACGACTCAGGAAATTCAGATCCTCCTGCCTGAACGACTGCAGCCCGATGCTTAGCCTGTTTATTCCTGTATTTTTAAATGCCTGCAGTTTTACGGGGTCCAGGTCGTCGGGATTGGCTTCCAGTGTTATTTCGGCATCGGGCACAACGGCAAAGTTCCGGTAAACAGTCTTCAGTATTGTTTCAATATCCTGTACCCCAAGCATGGAAGGCGTACCACCACCAAAATAAATGGTCTCAACCTTCTGCCCTGAAAGGTAATCGTGACGTTGCTGCAATTCGCTCACAATGGCATTGCATACCTGATCCATATTGCGGGTACTCGCCAGCGAATAAAAATTGCAATAATTGCACTTATGCCTGCAAAAAGGAATATGTATGTAGATACCGGCCATGGGAAATAATTCGGAAGTTTAAAGTTAGTTAGCCCTTACCGCGACGCCAGACCTGGTTGTAAATCCGGTAACATAAGGCTGGTTGTTATTAATTTCACTTACTTTTTCTTCAACACAATTCTGAAGGTGGTTCCTTCGAAAAGGGCTGAACTCTTCACAAATATTTTGCCTTTGTGATAATCGTTGATAATGCGTTTGGAAAGTGAAAGACCTAAACCCCAGCCACGTTGCTTGCTTGTGTAGCCGGGTTTAAAAATGGTGCGGAACATATTACGCGGAATTCCTTTACCGGTATCGGTAACATCGATGGTTACAACTTTCGGATCTTCCAATATATCAATTGATATTTCGCCCTGGCGTGTCATCGCATCAACAGCATTCTTCACCAGGTTTTCAATTACCCACTCGAAAAGTGGCCGGTTAAGCGGCACAATAATGGATTGCTCAGGCGGAATATTAATGGAGTAACTGAATTTTTGTGAAGTGCGGGTTTTGAGGTACGAAATGGAATTGTAAATAACCTCAACAACGTTTTCTGGCAGCAGAGAGGGGTTTGAGCCGATTTTTGAAAACCTGTCGGTAATGGTGCTCAGCCTGCTTACATCCTTTCGGAGTTCAGTAATCGTTTCGGGATCAATATCTTTAGTCTCGAGGTAATCGACCCAGGCCATCATCGACGAGAGTGGGGTACCCAGCTGGTGCGCCGTTTCCTTGGCCAGCCCTGCCCAAACCTGGTTTTGCTCGCTGCGCCTGGCTGTGCTGAAAAGCAGGTAAGCCACCAACAGAAAAATGCCAATGATGGTGAGCTGCACATACGGGAAATACCGGAGTTGAGTAAGTACGTACGATTCTTTATAAAAAATAAGCGTTTTACCCTGGCCGGCAATATTAATTTCAATGGGTTCGTTTTGGGCAGCCATGTCCTGTATCAGGTGGCTCAGGTAAGCAGTGTCA
Organism: Bacteroidales bacterium UBA4417; assembly: GCA_002389705.1. Lineage (GTDB taxonomy): Bacteria > Bacteroidota > Bacteroidia > Bacteroidales > UBA4417 > UBA4417. The sequence continues at coordinate 3,282 of DGQJ01000326.1, read as the reverse complement.
TGGATCATTGCTGTATCAATAAGTCCTGATGCCAGCACCTGCGACTTTGTACTATCCGTTACCAGCACCGGCACAGAAGCCGAATTATTGACCACCTCGCTGAAAAACGAGTTTACCAGCTTATCCATCACCACCTGCATTTCGGTGAAAAGCTTTGAGTCCTGGTAATAAATGTAGTTTACTTCGTTTTTATAATACGGGATCGGGATGGGCGGATATTTCGAAAACTCCTTTTTGAGGTACTCCTCCATGCCCGGGATAGTATCGGAACTGAATACGGTATTGAGTGTTGAGGTAATATTACCTTTACCATCGGTTAATATCACCGGGATGGTGGTGTTCATCTGGATGATTTTCATGTAGAAGCTCGGATCCTCGTTTGGGCCAGCTTTCACAAACCGCTGAACTGCTTCGGCATACAACTGAACTTTGTTTCGTTCTTCCTCCTGTACCTGTTTGAAATACTTCTGTGTTGAATTTACCAGCCTGGCCCGGGTTTGCAAGGCGTTGGCCCAGGTGTGTATTTTCAAACGCTCGTCCCTGGCAATTTTTTTCACCAGCAGGTTCGAGTACCACAGCGAAAAAGCAATGATAATAACAGCAAATACCATCAGCAGAAGTTTCCAGTAGCGCTTACGGGAATATATACTGTACCTTTTAAAAAACGTTTGCTTCATATCTGCTTCCTGCTTCCGGGGTAACCTGAACCTGTGCCGGTGTTTTATACAACTGTATACTTTGGCGATTACTTGTTTTTAATGCAATAAATATACAACATTACTTTTACAGGCGATAGCCAGGTTGCTTTTTCATTGCCGGGGGTGTTTGTTGGAACATTCCCGCAGAGACACGAGCATCGCGTCTCTACGGCGTCTTTTTATCGTCGTCCCATTCAATTACAAACTTGCCCTGTTCCTGTTTGTTGAGGGTATTTTTGTCCAGATTCTGTGATTTGCGGGTGGTATCGGCAACACCCCATTTGAATTCACGCTTCAGCGCCTCCTTCAGTTCCACTTTCTGGGCTTTCATATCGCCTGAAATTTTTTCGCGCATCGCCTTTTTATCGTATTTCACAATGGGGTTATCGACAGTTCCGGTGAGGGAAACAAATACCTTTGTTCGTCCACGGCCATCGTCTTCCACGGGGCCGAATTCCTCCTGGTTATCCCTGCTTTTGGCATGCTTTTTAAATTTTGATGCCACCAGGTCGGCAAGGGCCAGGGTAAAATGATAATCGAGGTCGTTGGTAAAAGTGTGGGTACCCATCAGTTGCAGATCGATGGCACTCGATTTTATTTCCATGGCGGGGATATAAATCACCTGGTTGGCGATATCTATCTGGTTGTGCAGGGTAGCGAAACGGATGTCGCTCAGGTCTTCGACCCTCAGGTAACTGGAAAGGCTTTGCATCGGGCTGTAATTAACCAGCCTGCCATTTTCAATCATAATATCGGCATGGGCTTTCACTGAATTCAGATCTATATCGAGGTTGTTGTGCATGGATGCTGCAAACACCACATCGGAACTCACCACGCCTTCGAGGTTTTCGTCTTTCAGATCGTCCTGTCCGAAGTTGTTAAATTCCCTGAAAAGCATTTTTACATTCACATTTTCCAGTCGTGCTTTTGCCTGCAGCAGCGAATGCGTGCCAGGCTGTGCATTAATGGTAGCCTGGCCGGTAACCCTTCCCTGGCAGGTGAGCATCGAAACACCGGCCACCGAAAGTACTTTATTCCGCATGTGGCCGGTGCCGGTAATATTGCTGGCGCTGAATTTGCCAAAAGTAAAATTGTTGCTTTTAATCTGCAGGTCGCTGATGCTGATATCACCCGGCAGCCAGAACTGGTATTCGTTACCTGAACTTTGCTGCGCCCCCGATAGTTCGTCCCAGTCGAAGCGTTGCGAAACAAGCGATCCTGTTACCGAAAGTGTCTCGTTTTTCACGAAAATCCACGAAAGTAAATTCCCGAGCGTGCCCCTTAAGCTGAAATCGCTGCTGCCCGCCTGGAAGGTAAGCTGCTGTAATAGCAGATCATTCCCGTTAAAGGAAAACTGCGACTGTATGTTTTTAATGGGAAGGTTATATGCTTTCAATCCCAGATCAGCCTGTTGTATACTGCCATTGCCGGCAAGGCTGCTACGCAGGAAATCGGATGCTGCGGGACGGCTGATATCAGCAATGGTGCCATTAAAAGCAGCATTCATTTTAAGCCAGCCGCTCATGGAGGTAAAATGCTCATATTTCAGGAATTGCTGCAGCTCGTTCAGGTTCATGCTCAGGTTCAGGTTGCAGTTAATGGCCGGGGCCGAAAATCCGTGCATGCTGAGCGAACCACTCACAAATCCTTTGCCCAGGCTGGCCTTGAGGTTACTGATTGACAACATTTCGTTGGCGCCGTCCTGCTGAACCTGGTAAACTGCCAGCCCCGAAACGCTCTGCAGCCCGATACCCGATTTTCGTTCGGTGATATTGCCATTCATCATTTCGAGCCTAACCATAACCGATGGCAAACGACCATTGCCAAACACGCCGGAAATCTTCGAGCTAACGTTTCCTTTCCCCTCGAATTTATACCCGTCGAAACTTTTGGTATATTTAGCCGGTACCAGCGAAAGCATCTCCCCGAATGTTGAACCCGAAGCCGAAACAGCCAGGTTCACCTGTTTTTGTTTTTCGCTGTACACCAGGCTTCCTGAAGCTGTAAGTTTCAGTTTGCCGGTTTCTATTTCGCCCTTGCTGATGTTGTAAAACCCGGTAGTGTTGTCGGCATCCATCAGTAACCAGAGGTTCAGGCTGCGATCGGAAAGATAGCTAACACCATGCGATTTAACATCACGCAGCTGAATATTGCCGGCCAGGCTGAGGGCATATTTGTTGCTGTTGAAATTGCCTTTAGCCACAAAAGCAGGCAATTGCGCATCAGCAAAGGTGCGCGCGGCATCATTCACAAAACGTACATGCATATTGTGAATGGCAATGCGCTGCAGTTCGAAGTTGAAATTCTGGTTACCACCGGTAGTACTTTTTTTCCAGAAATGGAAATTGTCGCTGCCATCGGCATAAATGTGCAGACCGAGTTCGATGTTATCGAGCATGATATTTTTTACCCGGTATTTTTTTTGCAACAGGTCCCATAGGTTGAATCGCAACGCAATGGTTCCGGCTGTAAGCAGGTTTTGATGCGTGGGCGGATTTACAGCTTCCTTAATCCGCACGCCTGAAAAACGCACCGAGGCAAACGGGAAATCCTTGATCAGGCTGAGCTGAACATCATCAATCTG
>DGQJ01000150.1:3834-6354 GCA_002389705.1 Bacteroidales bacterium UBA4417 | reverse complement strand
TATGTAATGCAAAGCGCTGAGCAACAACCGGAATAGTTTCAACGAAAAAGCCGTGCAAACCGGCAGTATAGGTGAATGATGACACAGTTATCCGCATGTCGGGTAGCTGTGTTTTTTTATGCCGGAACTCACCCCTGCCTCCCGACAAATCGGGACAGGCTCTCTCTTTGAAGGAAAGAGAGGGGTGAAAACGAGTAAACTGAGGGCTGTGAGCATCTGTCAAAAAACTCACCCCTGCCCCTCTCTTTGAAGGAAAGAGAGGGGTGCAGACGGGCATGTGAGTGGATGAGCATCCGGGGGCTTGGTATTGTGAACAGAAAGATAATTGTGTTCGGAGTGGCACCCCCTCTCTTCGTGAAGAGAGGGGGCCGGGGGGTGAGTTTTTCAAAAAAAAGTGGACTACAGGAAAATCCCTTTCTTACAACCGCATATCTCGCGCCCAAACTCCGGATAATCAGATAAACCCATATTACTTTTTAATCCAAAGGCTATAAATAAATGTAGAAATACACAATTAGCAGTCGGTAAAAAATAAAAATCAGCAAGGCAGAATACAAATATGTTGTGATTCAGCCAGATACAAATACCGCTATAAAAACCAGGATTCTTCACCAGTGGTGTGAAGGTCCGGTTTCGGCATTTACGGCGACAGCAACACTAAAAACAGTATTGCAAAATCAACATTTGAACACGTATCGGATCAAAAAAACAGCGAACTCAACCAACACTCAGATACCATGCTAAAAACTTACTCCAACTCATGCAGGAAAACCGCGGACCGGTCCTGGAACTCTATTTTAAATACACAATTATTAAAGTTAGTGTTTATCACGGCAATCCTGGTTTCGGCCAGCGGGTTCAGCGGTATGGCGCAAAGCCCTGTTGCTATAATTGTTGATGAATATGCATCAGCAACTGTAGGCAATGCATTTACCTTTTCAGGTGTAACAGCCAGCGGCGGAGATATTTTGTGGACTATGGAAGGTCAGGCCACTGGTGTTTTAACCGGTGAAAGCACGGCAAACCCTACATTTACCCCCACCAGCACTGGTTATATTGTATTTACATTAACGGTTACCTATGGTACAGAAACGGCAACTGACCATATCACCCTGTTTTGCATGGATGCCAACCCGGTGTACTGGGTAGGCTCAATTAATAACGAATGGTCAAATTATTTAAACTGGACTCCACAGGTTGTTCCCGGCAGCGCTACAAATGTTGTAATAAAACAAGGCGTTACAAATTACCCGCTTATATCTTCAGCCGCTGAATGTAATGATATTATTATTGAACCCGGCGCAAGCCTTTTGGGCAATCAAAGCCTAACGATTAATGGCACAGCCAGTATGCAGCTTAATGTTTCCAAAGGCTCATGGCATTATATATCGGCACCCAATAACTACACATTGTCGGGCATGTTTACCGGCGACTACCTGCAAACCTGGGACGAAAAAACCGCCAAATGGTCGTACCTCACAGCCACCGATACACAACTTGTCCCAGCGAAAGGGTATAGCTTGTGGAGCCCGGGCAACGGAACTGCCAACTATACTTTTACAGGTGATTTTTTAAGCGGCAACCAATCACAGGCAATTACAAAAACTGCCAACGAATCGGGCAATGAGGGTTCAAACCTGCTGGGCAACCCCTACCCTTCGTACCTCGACTGGGAAACCTTAAAATCATATGGAGCCGTTTACTATTGGAACGGAACCGGGTATGATGTTTATAACGGAGGTAACGGAACCGGATCGCGGTACGTAGCGCCAATGCAGGGCTTCTTCATTATTGCCGGAGCTGACGGAGCCTTTAATCTCACCGACGGAAACCGGGTGAATATTGCCTCGGGTAAGTTTTATAAATCGGCAAAAGCCATCAACAGCAATACCCTGGTACTGCAAACCCTGGGCGAATCGTACTCCGATAAACTGTATATCGGCATTAACCCCGGAACAACCGAAGGCTTCGATCTGCAGAACGATGCTTATAAGCTGCTGGCTTACACCGATGGCATTTCGGAACTGTATTCGTATACCGGCGACAAGAAACTGTCCATCGACGTACGCCCTGCTGCGCAGTCAATTCAGCTTGGTTTTACCAATACCCGCAGTGGTGAGTACCAGTTGGGCTTACAGGATATTGCTGATATTCCGGTGGCTATGCTCGAAGATACCAAAACAAACACCTTCCACGATCTGCAGGCAGGTGCGTACAGCTTCAGTTACACGGCCGGCGAAAGCGACAAGCGATTCCTGCTGCATCTGGGCGTTAGCGCAGTACCCGAAAACACTAAATCCGAAACTACAGTGTACAGTAACCTCAACACGGTATATATTCAGATGAAAGGTCAGATGCAGGGCAATATTACTATTTACAATATAGCCGGGCAACAGGTAGCTTCCAGACAGGCAGCACCCGGCCTCAATGAAATCAAAATACAACAGGCAGGAAATTACATTGTAAAAGTAATTACCGGTAAAAGTACCGTGGTAAAGAAAGTGTATGTTCAGTAATGAT
>DGQJ01000150.1:3642-3811 GCA_002389705.1 Bacteroidales bacterium UBA4417 | reverse complement strand
AATGGAGATAACAATCCCGAATCGGGCGGCGGTTCCACTGTGGGAGGTTCATCGGGAGGCGCTCCCATTGGTAACGGAACCTATATGCTAGTAATGCTGGCAGCAATGTATGCCGGTCGTAAAGCATATCAATTGAATATTTCAACCGAAGAACCCGTCTGATTTTAAA
>DGQJ01000150.1:3369-3602 GCA_002389705.1 Bacteroidales bacterium UBA4417 | reverse complement strand
GAAAGAGAGGGGTGCAGACGGGTATGATAGTGGATGAGCATCCGGGGCTTGATAGAGTGAACAGTAAGATAATCGTGTTCGGAGTGGCACCCCCTCTCTTCGTCAAAAGAAAAATACCTATTCCCTTCTCCTTGAGGAGAAGGTGCCCGAAGGGCGGATGAGGTGAGAGAGGGCCGGGGGGTGAGTTCAGGGAATTAAATGGAGAAGATAATCGCGCAATCGCCTTACAAAAC
>DGQJ01000150.1:0-3363 GCA_002389705.1 Bacteroidales bacterium UBA4417 | reverse complement strand
ATAAACAAAGTGGGAATCACGATCAGCCCGGGTGTTAAAGTTTTGAGAATAAGCGGGAAATAATACTCAGGCAAGGTGATCAGGAACAGGATAACTATCGCGGTAAGCCATGGAAAAACAACCCGGCTGAGCATAAAAAACAACCTGAACCCCGGCTTTACCAGCGTTACCGAGCCCGACGAAATCATAAATAAAGGCGTTACGATACGGCCTATAATGAGCATCATAACTAAGGAAATAATAGTGAATACAATTTCCTCGGTATCGAACATACGACTCATAAAAAGCCACTCGGAAGTATAAATGAACTCCGTACGGGTAACAAAGCCGGCTATGTAAGCACCGAAAAACATATTGGCGCCACAGATAAAGCCCCAGAGATAAAAAAGCTGGAAACGCTTCAGGATCACATTTTCGGTAAAAAACAATTTCAGAAATACAAATGCCAGCATCAGCGAAAGTATAGGTCCCATGGCAAAAATTACGACCAGCGCTTCGCGGGTATACAAGGGTGAGTAGGTGTAAAGCGGGAATTTTAGCCGGTAATAATACCATTCGATGGGGATATGGTACGACGATGCTACCAGGATAGTGATCACCTGGTAAAGCACATAAATAAGCATAAATGCCAGTATCAGGTATGCTGTTGAATGCAGGTATGCAAACCCGAATTTTTTACGAAGTTCAGGTGTAGTGACGACTGCACGTAAATTTTCACGGAACTTACGGCGTTTTTGCCTGGCCAGTTCACGGCGTTCCCTTTTCGAAAGCTTAAAAGCTCCGCCTTTTAACCCAGGCTGGCGACGGGGGAAAACGGTACGCCATGGATTTTTCCTAAAGTCGGTCCACCATTTCTGTCGTAAATGTTTTCGCTCGTGCCGCACATACGCTTTCANNGCCACGAGCGTTCCCTGGCGCGAATTCGTTTTTTCTCGGCCCGCATCCGCTGCCGGTCCTTCTTTTCCAGCTCACGCTGTCGCTTGCTATGTGGCGATCGGGGTTTACCAAAAGGATGCGCAAGGAAGTTATTGATGCGTTTAACAAAACTTTGCCAGGCTTCGCGGCGTTGTTTTTTACGCCAGGCCCGCTCACGCTCAAGCCTGCGTTTTTTTTCAGCTTTTTTCCTTTTCAGGTTCTCGGAGGGTACAGAATTGCGGCTGAAAATACTCGGCATATACGGGAAACGAATTTTCCGGCTAAGTTATAAAAATTATCCTGACCGATGGCTGTGAAGCGAATGCCTGATTCGAGGGTTTACAACTAAAAAACTACAAACCAGGTACGCCAATTCCTTTCAAAATTTAGCGTCAGAGTACAATTGTTGTATTTACCTTATAGAAGGGCGAATGGGAGAACCGGCCAAGGGAGATAGTCAAAATAGGAACTAAAACCAGAACTTCAATTCAGGTTACTCCCCTGCCTGCTGATGGAGTAAGGCAGGTGTCCTCTTACTTTTACTCAACTCATTGTATTTATTTGATAAAATAAAACAGTTTCTTAATTGCTGTGCCGGCTTTTTAAATAATTTATGTACCAGTGCATTGTGAATAAAAATGTGCATAAAAATATGTGCGCCTGTGTTTTATGTCCCTGTTTTTAAACTTAATTCGTATAAGTTTCCGGGTAAGTTGCCACGACTAAAAAAAATTCCCGAAAATTCATATTACTTTTTCTCTCCGTGGTTATAAACAGTATACAGCGTAAACAAAAACACTGAGAGATGAAAAACACTGACATCCTTTATACTGAACAGTACTCGGAAATCTTGACTGAAGAAACTTCAACAGAATTTATGGTAAGACCTTACCATATTATTGGCACTGCAGTTCTGCTGGTGGCATGGGCCTGGCTGGGCACCATCATTATCGGATAACACATTCATAGTTATATCTTTGCTTTCCAACACAATAATCCTGTGTTGGATTTTGTTTTTCAGGATGTTACATTTTCAGCTATCCGCTGCCGGAACCTCTAACACAAGTCTGCACGATCCGGCTTAAAAATCGAAACTACTTATTTGGTCCTGTCCACTTGATGTAATTTCTACGAATACCCGTTCAATTTATGAAAGTAAACAAAACTGCATATTACAGTGTTATAATCTATTAATCAACCGTATATAACTTTAAACCCTGCACATTATGGATTTATCTACCCTCAACTGGCCGGCTATTCTGGTGTCGACTTTAATTTTCTTTGCACTGGGTGCATTGTGGTATAATCCCATCGTTTTTGGCAAGCAATGGATGAAAGAAACCGGAATTTCGAAAGAAACTGCTGCAAAAGCCAATATGCCTAAAATTATGGGTTTAACCTTGCTATTTACATTTATAATGGTTGTTAACCTGGCCCTCTTTCTCAACGATCCGAAAATTGGCGCGACCGAAGGAGCTATGTATGGATTCTTCACCGGGTTTGGATGGGTAGCCATGGCTATTTTCGTTACCGGTCAGTACGAATTCCGCAGTGCACGCTACATGCTTATACATGCCGGGTACAACGTGGTGGGATTTACCATAGTCGGTCTGTTGTTAGCTGCCTGGAAGTAGACTCGGCCAACGAGGTTCCGGGGAAAACGAAGAGATGGAAAGACCCGGAGATGGAGAGAGCCGGGGAAGGTTACCTTTTGAGAAAGTACAACCGCATGCTGTGGTTCGCTGAGGGAAACACCACGCAGCACTGTGAACTCAGCACTGAGCACTGTGCACTCAGCACTCAGCACTTTATTCCTGAGCGAAGCGAAAGGACGCCATTCACAGTCATTTCGAGCAAAGCGAAACAACACTCACCTTACCCTCTTCCAGTCAAAGTCTTCGGGATACGCCCGGTATGCACACATTCGGAGCGGAGCCTGCGGCCGACAATCCGCTCGACCATACTGCCTATTTGCAATACTTTATCTACATCAAGGTTTGTTTCAATACCCATTTCGTCCATCATTACCACCATATCTTCAGTTTGAATAAGTCCGGTGATCATAGGATCGGCATAATAATAAGCACCCGTTCCGGAAACGGGAACGCCATCCACAAAATTGGCAGGTTGTCCGCCAATGCCGCCCATGGTCGACTCGTAATTGGTCATGCCTGCCTGCAACGCGGCCAGCACATTGGCCAGCCCCCAGCCCCGGGTGGTATGAAAATGTACAATTTGTTTCTCGGGTCTCCCGATTTTATCCATCAACATGGAGTAATACCTGTAAACCCGATCGGGCGATGCTGAGCCGTCGTGATCGGCATGTTCCACATCGCTTGCGCCGATATCGAACCAGCGTTGGGCAAATTCAACCGCTTTCTCCATTTTGGTAGGTCCTTCGATGGGGCACCCCCAGATGGTGCTCACGGTTCCGTTCACTTTCAGCCC
>DGQJ01000083.1:3842-9840 GCA_002389705.1 Bacteroidales bacterium UBA4417 | reverse complement strand
AACCAGGATGGTTCCGACAATGGGCCCGGTACAGCTAAACGATACCAACACCAGGGTAAAAGCCATAAACAGGGTTCCGATGGTGCCGCCTTTATCTTCGGCCGAAACGGATTTATTCACAAGCCAGTTGGGCATGGTAATTTCGAAATACCCGAAAAATGAAGCCGCAAAAATGACAAAAATCAGGAAGAACAGAACATTGGGTATCCAGTGTGTACTGATCCAGTTACTGAATTCAGCGCCAAAAATAACGGCTATTACAGTTCCGAAAAGTGTATAAATAGCAATAATTGACAATCCATAAATAGATGCCTGCACCTTTCCGTTTGACCCCGATTTCAGGAAATACGAAACGGTCATGGGTATCATCGGAAAAACACAGGGCGTGAGTATTGCTACTAAGCCGGCGGCAAAGGCAATAAAGAAAAATAACCACAATGGTGTTTTGCCGTCGTCGAGCGAACTGCTTTTCTGAACAACCTCAGCTTTTTTAATTGTATCCGCCTGGGCAGTGGCCAGGGTATCGGCTGTTTTCACTTTTGCTGTATCAGCAACAACTGCAACAACCAGAGCTTTATAGGTTTTAGACCCATCCAGATCGAAAGAGAATGGTTTTGCATCGAAAATACAACTCTTGTTATCGCAGGCCTGAAATTCGACTTCACCGGTAATTTTAACCGGTTTATTGCTTTGTATTTTTACCTTCTGGGTAAAAACAGCCTGCAGGGCAAAGAAATTTACATTCATTTCGAAAACCTCATCAAATTCCTGCTGAGGCTTAGGTTCTTTCACTTTTCCCTGCAACTGATACCCGGCAGGTTTATCGAAAGTAAAAAGTGTTGGTTTCGGGCCGTCGGCCGGCACTTCCTGCGAATACAGGTGCCAAGTCGGGTCAATTTTGGCGGCGAATTGTAATTCAGCCACCGAATCGTTCAGCCGGTTAGCCTTAAAGCTCCATTTCACAGGCTCCTGCAATTGGGCAAAAGCGGCTGTTCCCGACAAAAGGTTAAACACAAAAGCCAATATCAGCACTTTACCAGCGCTCAGAACATTTTTTTTCATAATTATTTTGTTATCAGCCGGGGATATGACGCTATCCTTCAGCAAGCACAAAAGTATAAATAAATGCATGTGCCTGCACGCATTTTCAATAGAATTGATCAATAAAATAATTAGTTTAAATCAATTGCCTGGCTGGCAATGTGGCTTTTGAAAATCAGCCAAACAGAAGGCTGCAGCCACATGAGGCGGTTTCGGTTTCCCCGCTTTCGTCGATACAGCTAACAACATACGCATTTTTAGTTTGTGGGGTGATGCGGAACCGGTTGTCGATTCTTTTCCCGATTACCCACACAATGTCATTCCCCGAAAGGAGCAGCCATGTTTTTTCCTTATCGGCAAGAGATAATTTCTGGTTGATGAAGAAATCGCTGAGTTTCTTTTTGCCTTTCAATCCCAGTGGGATAAACCAGTCGCCTTTTTCCCATTTACGCAATTTGAGCGGGAACTGTAGTTTATCCGCATCGAGGCAGGCAATAGTAGCTTTACCCATGGGCAGTTCGCTGATGTTGTCAGTTTCGTGCATGCACAGGCACACCGGGAATTCAATATGGCTTTCAATCCGCTGAACCTCGAATGTTTCTTCAGGAAACGCCCCGGCACTAATATCTGAGAGCGGCTGGATAATAAAATTTTCGCGGTCGCGAAGCAGGCGATGAGTAGGTGAATAAAATACTTTTCCTGAGAAGGTGTCGAGTGAGCGCACAATTTCTTTAACCACGGGGTATGAGAAATCAAAAGGCTTTAACAGTTCGAAAAGGTAGGTATCATGCGGTTCGTATTCATAAATCCAGTCGATGGAGATCAGCACGCCCTCAGGTTTTTGCTGCACCAGGTCGGCAGTAACACCCGCAATATGGTTGTTGTATATGGCTTCCACATCGCGCAGGTGCATGATGGATTCATTCAGTTTATGACTGAAAAGCGGGTTTATTTTGTAAAGTTCTGACAGTACATCGAGCCTGAGTTTATTCCTCAGGTACTTGCGGCTTTTATTCGACCTGTCCTCGCGCCATTTAAGCTTGTTTACATTGGCGAACGACATAATTTTTTCGCGGGTGGTAAACATCAGCGGCCTGATGATTTTCCCTTGCCTGGGCAGGATCCCATGCATGCCTGAAATGCCTGTACCGCGCAGCACGTTAATAAAAAAGGTCTCGGCCTGGTCGTCGAGGTGGTGGGCGGTGGCTACATAATTATAATTGTGTTCCGTCAGGATTTCTTCAAACCAGGCGTAGCGGAGATCGCGGGCAGCCATTTGTATGGATACTTTTTGACTGGCAGCATATTGTTTTGTATCGAAATGCCTGATAAATACAGGTACGTTTGCTTGATCGCCGAGGGTTTTCACAAATGCCTCATCCCCATCCGATTCCTTGTTACGCAGTCCGAAATTTACATGGGCGATGGCAAAATTTAGACCAGCATCCTTAAACAAGCGGACCATGACTACTGAGTCAACACCCCCGCTAACCGCCAGCAAAATACGATCTGTAGTGTTGAATAATCCTGCTGATTTGATGTAATCCCTGAAAGCCTGTAACATATATACAAATGTACATAATTTTTTAAAGTACAAGCCTGTATAGGAATTTAGAAGCTTTCTAAATTTAAAAAGGCGGTTTTACGAATGTCCGCCGATGATTATCCGCATGATTTTGAGGTTCAGAACAAAAAATCGAATTACCTGCCAGGGAAAAAATTTACGCCAGAAACGTGTATTCCCGGTTGGAACCGGCGGATAAGCTTCGTCTTTATACCCTTTTACTAAATTCTTTTTTATCATAGGATTCTATTTTTATAGATCAACCATATCAATTCATTTATACTTTATTCCGGAATCATCCACCAGAAAGGATTTGCCTTGGCTTTGTAGATAAACATAAAGTGTAACAACAGTTTTATCCAATGGCCGGCCAATCCGGGTTCACCCATGGTATAACTGATGTCGCGCCCCCATTGCGGGTATTTTTCGTAGTCGGGCACCACCGGGAAAACAGTCATGGTTGCAGCCATTCCGTTGCGCAGTCCGTAGCCGGAAGAAATAATACAGGCAGCGCCCATTTTACCCATCGATGCCTTGTGTTTCATTTCTTTGGTGCCGGTGAGTATACGCTCGGCTACATTAAGTGCTACTACTTTGCCCATAATGCCCGATGGCATGCCGGTACGCGGCGGAGTAGGGAAAATAGCAAGCCCGTTTTTGCTGGTCATAGGTTTGGAAATGGCATGCGGAGGGGCAAATGCAATACCGGCAGCAAATACATTGTCATATTTCGGGCTTTGGTATACTGAGGGCCAGTCGGCAACCGACCAGTCTTCGAAATCTTTGGGCTGGTAATTGGCATCCACTTTCATAAATCCGCTTGGTGCAAACAAATCGGAGGTAATTTCGCTGCCATCTTTTGCAAATGCTTTTAATCCAACCCCGGCAAAAGCAGGAATAAGCATGGCAAAGTCGAATTCTGCCTCGTGCAATTCACCATCAAGAGTCTGGTAATGTGCCTTACCTTTTTCAACCTTGGTGATTCCGGCGCGTTTAATCCATTTGATGCCATATTCCGACAAAATGGATTCAGTAAAAATGCGCGTTGAAGTAATATAACCGCCCTTTTTAATAAATGCACCTCCCATCCCAAAATCGCCCACTTCGTACTCGTTGGTAATCCAGGTAATTTCGGCCAGGTGATTAAGCTTCCGCTTGTTAATTTCGAATGCCACGTTAAGTGCGTATTCAAAAGCAGCTCCCTGGCAGGTAGCAGTCGGATGACCTGTTCCGATGAGGAAACGCTGTTTCTGCCCGCTTGCCATTTTGCTGAGTGCTTCCTGCAGTTTTTCCCAGGCATGCCCGGCATGGGTGTAAGTACATACTGATTCGGTGAAACCTTCCGGTCCCAGCCCTTCGGTTGCCGCAAAATTTAAACGAGGGCCTGTGGCATTAATCAGGTAGTCGTATTCAATTTTTTTAAGCTCACCGGCCTGATCCTGACGGGTCGACTCAACCATAACAAATGGTCCCGGCAATTCAGCATCTCCTTCGGGGTGAATGGCTACTGCTTTGGCCTGTTCGTAATTAATGCCCAGTTTTTTATACACCGGGGCCAGCTCAAAGGTAACCTGCCGTGCGGTCATCTGGCCTATTCCAACCCAGATATTTGATGGAATCCACTGGTATTTGGTGTTCGGACTCACGACAACCACTTCGTGTTTGTTGCCCAGTTTACGTTTTGCAATCTGCGCTGCCGTATGTCCGGCAATACCAGCGCCAAGTATCACAACCTTTGCCATATTTAACTGATTTTAAACAGTTAAAGATAGCAGAAATTGGAATTAAAAATTCTGATTTAAAAAATATTTCGGGAAATGCAGTTNNGTTAAAATTTCATGCATTTAATTTTCTTTTCGTAATAATGTTTGCCTTCGTCGGTACAGATGCCACGAATAAAAGTATCGAACATTACATCGAAAAGTACAACAAAAGAAATACTTTCGTTGGGAAAGAAATCGGGATTGTGCAGGTCAATAAGCCGGCTGATATATATGCGCGAAACCAGTTCGGAACTGAGGTCGGGCCGGTAAAGCCCCTGGCGGATACCCTGCTCAAAATTCGACCGTATTTTGGCACTCACAAAAGTAATTCGCTTGTCAACAAACCGCTGCCTGACTTCAGGAAAAACCAGCCGGAGATCGAAATTGATGCTTGGCAAGATATTTACAAATTTATGGCTGATTTCCCGGCTTACCTGCAGAAGTTCATCAATGGCATTCTTACCTTCGAAGGTAAATTCAGAAAAAATATTTTCCAGATTTTGCTGCTCAAAGTTCAGGATTTCCTCTACCAGTTTATTTTCATTGCCAAAAGCCTGAATCAAGGTATCTAATGGAAGCTCGAGATCACGCGCCAGGTTTTGAAATGAAAATTCGCTGGATTTATACCCGGAGAGTAATTTCCGGACATCTTCGACAAGAGGAAGCTTAGGATCGCGCATAAATCTGATTTAAAGAACAATACATACTTTCATGAAATTTTCAGGAAACTTGTACATATTCGGATTCATAATGGGCATAGTTAAGACGGGAAGGTTGTATGCAAAAAAAATCCTGCTGAAAGTATGGCAGTAAGTCCCACAACTGAACTTATCGCCTTCAAGTGCAGCATGAATCTGCCACGACCAACCTTTTCAACTATTAACTCCATACGCTGGCTTTTGAAGCCATTTTTAATTGCCGGCAAAAATACAATAAAAAATCAACCCGGGGCTTACCTAATCCGCTAAACGCGCATAACATACACTATATCTTTGCTTTACATTCTGTATTTCCCCATATTGAATTTTTATTTCAAGCAAAGTGATCTGTATGCAAACAAATGGGTTTAAACCTGTCCTCTGAAAGCAGAATCTGATCCGATCAGGCAACTGGGTTATTTCGTTTGTTTCCCAATCCATTGGGTTACTTCTTCGAGTACTGCCGGCGAAATGGTTTGTTCGATGCTGGCATATTCGGATGGCGAACCTGTTTTACATTCCTGGAACAAATGGTTCAGGCCGGGGAATACCTTAGTTGTGACTTTTTTGTTCCCACCTTTTTCAAGTGCTTTTTTAATTGCATCGAGGTTCACCTGGGCAGGTACCTGAAGATCCTTATCTCCATTTACAGCCAGCACTGCACATTTCACTTTCTGTAAAACCGGGGCAGGATCGTGGGTAATAAAATATACCATCCAGGGGCTGGTCAGCTGGCTTACCTGTTTGCTGACAAGTTCATCTGTAGTCATGCCCTGTGGGATTTCGAGTGTAGTATCCTGCTCAAATGCCTGTAGCAAATATTTGTTTAATTCAGCCTTTCGTTTATCACTATCAGTTGTATGGATGATAATATCAAAGGCGCTTTTGTTCATCTGTTTTGATTTCTGCAAATCGGCTTCACTCATGCCATT
>DGQJ01000083.1:2766-3697 GCA_002389705.1 Bacteroidales bacterium UBA4417 | reverse complement strand
GCAATCCCGTTGCGGGTTAAATAATCGGCCCAAACCAAAAAAGGCTTGTGGCCCATCAATTCCTCATCGCGGTTTTGCGGTCCGCTACCTGTGATGAGTACAACAGCCGGGAAATTACCTGCCTCCTTTGGCAATGTGAGGGTGCCTGACAGCTGAATCGTATCTTTTTTATTTTCGAAAACAATATCTTCAACCACGTACGGGTATGGTTTCACAGGCTCCTGTGGCCGAAGTACTTTTTCTTTTTCAAGCTTTTGCCTGCTGAGAACCAGCGGAAAGGATTGCCCCGACTGCCTGAAATTTCCTGAAATCGACTGCGACGCATCGAGTGTTCCTTCGTATTGTATGCCCAGGTTTGGCGCCTCGATCTTCAGCACACTGTTCTCGAAAGTAGTGTTCGACACGGGAATTCCGTATGCTCCCTGGTCGGGGCTATCCATGGTAGCACTGTAACCTCCAGCCGTTTTTGTAATATTAAATACTATGCGGAGTTGCATGGCACCTACTTTCAGCATTCCATTCCATTCACCGCTGATATCCTGCCCTGACATGGATATTGCCAACATTAAAAAAACCGCAACCGAAGTTATTTTTTTCATACCTGTATTGAATTAGTACTGCATACCTAATGCAAATTTACTCGTTTTATGACCGGCTTCATCAATAAATAAACTTTCGTCACCATCATTTATCCGGTAAATTACATATAGCGAAAAACCTATTGTGAAATTACCTGTTAATGATTGTATTACCTTTGCAAATATAAAAACACCGGAAATATGACACTTTCTACCCGTGGGATGAGAATCGGGATACTTACTGCCGGGGGTGATTGCCCGGGGATTAATGCCGCCATTCGTGGTGTTGGCAAAACAGCAATCAGTGAGTACGGCATGAAAGTTATCGGTATATCATCGGGCTTTCGCGGATT
>DGQJ01000083.1:2033-2542 GCA_002389705.1 Bacteroidales bacterium UBA4417 | reverse complement strand
ATGGTAATTGAACTGATGGGGCACCATGCAGGCTGGATTTCGCTTTACTCGGGTATTGCAGGCGGCGGGGATGTAATCCTGATCCCTGAAATACCATACGACATGGATATTGTAGCCCGATACCTGGTGAAAAGGGCTAAAAACAAAAAACCTTATTCCATTGTGGTGGTAGCCGAAGGTATTGAAACCCCGAAAGGCGTTTCGGCCGCCGGTTTTGTATCGCAATCAATCCGGGAAAAAACCGGGCTCGAGACCCGCGAAACCATACTAGGCTATGTGCAGCGCGGTGGCTCGCCAACGGCCATGGATCGCATACTTGCTACCCGCTATGGCGCACATGCCGTCGAGCTGATTGCCGAAGGCAAATTCGGACGTATGGTTTGCAAAGAAGGTGAAACCATTACTTCCATCCCGCTCGAACAAGTGGGGGGCAAACTCAAACTTGTTCCGGCTGAACATCCTATTATCAAGAAGTCGCGAAAAATGGGCATTTGCTTTGGCGATAAAGC
>DGQJ01000083.1:1462-1977 GCA_002389705.1 Bacteroidales bacterium UBA4417 | reverse complement strand
AGCAGTATTTCTTTGCGCCAGAGCCCTCCTCCGTAACCGGTCAGCTTGCCGGTGCTGCCAATCACCCTGTGACAAGGAACCACAATGTTTATTTTATTTTTCCCGTTTGCATTGCCCACGGCCCGTGTATTGAACTCGCTGCCGGTAAGTCGTGCCAGGTCTAAATAGCTGATGGTTGTACCAAAAGGAATGGTTTGAAGTTGCTGCCAGACCCTAAGCTGAAAATCGGTGCCCACAGGATCAAGCAACAGTTCGAACTTACGCCTGTTACCGGCAAAATATTCATTCAGTTGCATTACACAATCCTGCAACAAAATCGGTATGGCTGTAGGCTCTGATTTTTCGTTGATAAACAGTATAGAGCGAATGCCCCGTTTGCTGCCTGTAATTTCAAGGATTCCGACCGGAGATGATATACGCGCTGACTCTAGCTGCATGACTGCCTAATCAAAAGTAATGTAGATATCGAGAATTTCGGGCCTGTTGCCTGAACGAACCGGCGGTCCCCAGCCACC
>DGQJ01000083.1:0-1441 GCA_002389705.1 Bacteroidales bacterium UBA4417 | reverse complement strand
TGGAAATCGACACCGGCATCGGCTACCTGCTGCAGGTTAAACGGCTGGTGATCCATCATAAGCACAGGCCGGCTAAAATTAACATCCTGTAGTATGGTTTTAATATCCTTTCGTTCCTTTGCGCTGAACCGTTTCGAGTCGCGGTCGTTTCGGCCTGCCAGGTAATAGCTTTCATTCACCAGTACCGCGGTGTCGCGAAGCATTTTCACCCCATGATCGCCCAAATATTTCACGGCAGCCTCGGCTCCACCTATATACTCATGGTTACCTGTAATGGCATAAACACCCAACGGTGCTTTTAACTGAAGCAACGAACGACCCAGATCGTAACGGATTACAGGCGCAAGGTCCTCATCCACAATATCGCCTGCCAGCAGGATTATATCGGCATTGCGTTCATTCAGCATCCTTACCAGTTGCGCCGTACGCCGCGGCCCGACCAATGTCCCCAGGTGAATATCGGAAGCCGCGGCAATATGAAGTGTTTTCATGGCTCCCGCCTTCTTGGCAATTTTCAGATCGAGCCTGGTAACCCTCGGNNTATTTCTTTATCTCGGTATAATTAGCGGCAGCGAAATGAGGCTTACCAGGAACTATAAACAAAATGAGCCTCACCAGGTCAATTACAAGCACTGCCATCAGGAAATAAACCATTAAGGCAAGCCAGAACGAACCAACAAATGTAAAAAAGGTGCTTACCGGCGAAATCCAGACTCTTTCCAACACACGCCCGATAATGTATGAAGCCGAAAGGAACAGGAAAATCCATGGGTACCACCTTCGGAATGCCATGCCCTGAGGCAGTGCCATCATTCCATGCCGGTAAATGTAAAAATTTACAAGGCTATAGATCAGGATTACGATACTGAAAAACACCAGGAACTGAACTGAACGCATAATTATAAAGGTTGTTTATTGTTACCGGGGAACAAATTAACGTTAAAAATTGCAAAGATTACATAACTACCCAAACCTATATTTGTTCAGACCTTAAATATTGCTCCGGAATTTGTAAATTTGCGCCTTCTAATCCGGACTGCTTGTTTGTAAAAAATCGTATTAAACTACTAATCAATANNGCTACCCGGGCACAACAGGTAGTTTATTCGCAAACGTTCGAAAATACCTCCGGTCTTTTTCAGGATTATGTACTCGCCAACCTCGACAAAGCCGACCCCACAGGTACTGAATCCGACACCCTTAAAAGTGTGGCCTGGTATGTGAACACAGCAGGAGCAGCCGGAAATCATGCCGCCATTGCAACCTCAAACTACGATCCGGCAGCTACTGCCAACGATTGGTTCATAACTCCTGCCATCCGCCTCGGTAAAGCTTCGAAACTTTCGTGGAAAAGCCTTGGGCTGACTGCAGGCAAAACCGATACTTACCAGGTTTATATTTCAACTACCGAGCAGTCGGTAGCCGGATGTGTTTTTAACGG
>DGQJ01000350.1 GCA_002389705.1 Bacteroidales bacterium UBA4417 | reverse complement strand
TTGCATGGAGGCTTCGCTGGCGGGTTTATACTGCTCAACGATTTTGGCCCACAACATGCGTGCTGCCCTCAGCCGGGCTATTTCCATAAAATAGTTTGAACCTATGCCAAACGAGAACATCATCCGCTGAGCAGCGTCATCAACCGAAAGGCCTGCAGCAGTTGCCTGTGCCAGGTATTCGTTACCCGAAGCCAGGCTGAAACCCAGTTCCTCGGCAATGGTTGCTCCTGCACTGTTAAAATAATGACCGTTTACATTTACCACTTTCATGGCGGGTAAGTTTTCCTTGCCGAGTTTTATCATGGTGGCTACCTGTCCCAGGTCGCTTTTTTCCGATTTCCAGAAATCACCATTCAACAGCAGGTAACTGATCGGGTCGAAATCGAAGGAACCCTTCATTTTACCAACCGGCAATTTATTCGATTTGGCATAGGCTGCTATATTCCTGAGCAGTTCAGGATACGAAGGGGCGGCTCCGAAATGGATGGCCACTTCAGCCGGGTTGATTCCTTTAAGCAGGTTTTCAACATCCTGTTCTGTTTCCAGGTCGGCAGCTACCATACCTATACCGGTGGCACCACGTTTAATGGCGTCAACAGCCAGGCGGTTGGCTTCGGTTTCATCGTCGGTTTCAATGTCCTGGCGTATTTCCCAGTCGTTGGAACGGGTGTTGTTACCCCGAACGAAAGGAAATTCACCCGGAAGCACATTCAGTGTTCCGATTCCCTGGGTATCCTCATCGCGGTAGTAAGGTTTAACATCAAATCCTTCGGAGGTTTTCCATACCAGTTTTTTCTGGTAATCGGCANNCAGCCGGAATAGTTAATTGTGGTGCAAAGGTATAAATATTTATAAACATCACATCCTTTTGTTAATTGATTAACAACATCGCAAAAAAAACCGAAGGCTCATTTCAAAGTCATGTTGCCAACTTTTGTACCTTTAAGTTGTTAAAATTCAGCTTCCGGTTGCCGGCAAGCAATAGAGAAGGATTAAATTGTTTGTAAATGCCTGATTTCATCTGACAGTTACTTTCGAACAATCATTCCATTACCGGACCCAAAGCGCTTACATGTTGCTTTTAAAACCAGGAGTATCTTTTGCAAGCACAGCTGAACAGAAAACAAAAACACGGATACAATTATTAAAGACTGTAATCATGATTATTGCAATTTCCGGGGCGGGTGGATTGATTGGGAAAAAGCTTACAGCATATTTTGAATCGAAAGGCCATGAGGTAAGGCGTATACCACGGATTTTCGCAGGAACAGAAGCAACAATAGTGGCTGTTTCGGTAGCGGGGGCTGATGTAATTATTAATCTGGCCGGGGCTCCGATTATAGGCCGCTGGACTGCATCGTATAAAAAAGAATTATTCGAAAGCAGGGTCGCTACTACCCGGAAAATTGTGGAAGCTATTGGTTTAAACTCCGAAAAACCAGGTTTGCTTATTTCGGCTTCGGCCATTGGCATTTATGCATCCGAAAGCCAGCAAACCGAAGATAACTTCAGCAAATCCGACAATTACCTGGGTGAAATATGCCGTGCCTGGGAGAACGAAGCACGCAATGCCATCCCGTTGACTAGAGTCGCAATCGCCCGTTTCGGTGTTGTACTCGACAGCATTGGCGGCGCTCTCGCAAAAATGCTGCCGGCTTTCAGGTTTGGACTGGGCGGGAAAATTGCTTCAGGCAAGCAGGGATTTTCCTGGATTCATATCAACGACCTGGCAGCAGCCATGAATTTCCTGATTGGGAATAAAAATATTTCGGGCGAATTTAACTTTACCGCGCCAGAAGTAACCAATAATGAAGAATTTACAAAAACCCTGGCGAAAGTGTTGAAACGACCTGCTTTCTTTACGGTTCCGGCTTTTGCCCTTAAACTTATTTTTGGCGAAGGGTCAATAACCCTTACCGGCGGGCAGTTTGCACCTCCTAAACATTTGCTTGATGCCGGGTTCCGGTTCAGTTTCCCGGATCTTGAGGGAGCACTGAAAGATATACTTTCGGGCAAATAATCCCAAAAACAAAGTTTGTCAGTGCCTTATTTTCTAACGCATGACGGTACAATTTGCCCGGCTTGTGCATTTAATATAATAGGCGCATGATAAACCTGGTTAGACATAAACTTAAGACAAACAATTTTCTTCTATCTGTCATTTACTTACCTGCAAGAAAATTAAAAACGCTGACCCGTGAATAAGGTCAGCGTTTTTTAGTACCATGAATGCAATTTGTATTTTACTGAACTATAGTCATTTCGTCGATCAAACGCCTGGCTCCTGCCATTTTATCAATTATAAACAGGCAATAGCGTATGTCGAGCGAGATATTGCGGCACTGCTCCGGGTCGAAGATCAGGTCGCTCATAGTGCCTTCCCAGCAGCGGTCGAAATTAATACCAATCAGTTGCCCATCGGCATTCAGCACCGGGCTTCCTGAATTACCACCGGTGGTATGGTTGCTGGCAATAAACCCAACATGCATACTTCCATCGGCATCGGCATAGCGCCCATAATCGCGTGCCTGGTAAAGTGCTTTCAGTTTTGGTTCAACCACATAATCGTATATATCCGGATTTTCTTTCTGCATAATGCCATCAAGCGTTGTAAACCACTTATACTTTACACCGTCGGCAGGGTAATATCCGGCCACATTACCGTAGGCTACCCGCAAGGTTGAGTTGGCATCGGGATAAAACCGTTTTTCGGGCTGCATTTCCATCTGCGCAGCCATATAAAGCCGCTGCAGGCTGTCAATTTCAGCCATATTAGCACTTAAACCCGGCGTAAATTTGTTTTGCGCGAAAGTGTAAATACCCGTAGCTAAGGTATAGGCTGGATCCTTTTCTATTTTTTTACTGTCGCTGCGCTTAAATCCTTCCAGGAAGGTGTACATTTTTACAGAATCAGCGAACAGAGTCTTTTTGTAAAAATCATCGGCCCAGGTACTGCAATTGCCTTTATACTTCAAGGCTGTTTGTTTTACAACCGTGGCCTGCAGATCCGGATCGCAGGAGCGCGTATATGTGGATGCCATGGCAGTAAACAATTGTTTATCCACAGCTACATTATAATTTTTATAAAATGCCGCCGAAGAGTTTTTTAGTTGCTTTATCAAATCCCCGATTTCGGCATCCGTTTTGGTTTTATCACCACACATTTTCACCAGGTTGTTAAAGCCATAGGCAAACCGCATCACTTCAATTCCCAGCATCCCTTCGGTAAGGTATGTATAGGCATTATTTAACGGAACTAAACCGGTATATACCTTTGCAAATGCAGGTAGCAACTGACCGTACCTGGCCCGGGTTCCGGGGTTTGCATCAGCCCATTTCTGAAATTCCTTTTCAAATGCCTGTTTCTGAGCAATGCCATCCAGCCTTTTGATACCCCGGCTTTCGCCAATCATCTTCTTCCACGAATTAGAAATGCCTTTAGCTTTTGCCGTGTATTGAATGCGCACCAGGCGATCGTTATCCATGGCTTTATCAATAATATCGATTCGTTGCTGGCGCAAATCAATGGCGATGGGATTGCGCTGTAAGGCAATCATATCGAGAGCATACGATGGCAGGTACTCCTGTGTAGTACCCGGGAAACCATAAACAAATGTAAAATCGCCTTCCTTAATTCCATTAAGCGAAATGGTAAGATGTTTGGCTGGTTTATAAGGAACGTTATCTTTGGAATACTCAGCCGGCTTATTGTTTTTACCGGCATAAATGCGAAACATGGAGAAATCGCCGGTATGCCTGGGCCACATCCAGTTATCGGTATCGCCGCCAAAATTTCCGATGTTGGATGGAGGTGCTCCAACCAGGCGTACATCTGTGAAAGTTTCGGTAACAAACAGGTAGAACTTATTGCCGGTAAAAAATGGCTTAACCTGTGCTCCATACAGTGTGCCTTTTGTCGCCTCTTTTACAATTACCCTAATATTGGACTGTATAATCGAATCGCGCAACTTCTGGTTTAAAGCAGGTGTAACTCCTTTGAGTGCACGGTCACTAACATCCTCCATCCTTACCAGGAAAGTAACGCTCAGCCCGGGGTTTGGCAATTCTTCTTCGTAACGTTGTGCCCAGAAACCTTTGGTAAGATAATCGTGTTCAAGCGAGCTGTGGCGCTGTATGTTGCCTAAGCCGCAATGGTGATTGGTGAGCAGTAATCCCTGGTCCGAAACCAGTTCGCCTGTACAACCTCCGCCAAATAAAACAATGGCATCCTTTAGGCTTGAATGGTTGACTGAATATATATCTTCGGCCGTTATGCGCATTCCCATGCCACGCATTTCCTTTTCGTTGAGTTGCGACAACAACATGGGCAGCCACATGCCTTCGGCTGCACTCAAAAACTTAGCCGAAAAGACTAAAATGATAAATAATACAGAAAGTCTGGTTTTCATAAGGGACTGAATGGATTTATTAGGTACGATTTGCGATTTACGAGGTACGATTGTTGATTTACGAGGAATAATTGACGATGGACGAGCAATGAGTTACGAATGATGATTGACAAGACAGTAAGACAGAGGCTTACAAACTGCGAATCAGTTGATTTTCAGAATTTGGCACTACCCGCCAAAATCGTAAATCGTAAATCGTAAATTATTTCATCTTCCGGCAATAGTTTCAATTTCAATCAGTGCACCAAGCGGAAGTTTTACAACGCCATAAGCGGCACGGGCAGGACTCTTTTCGGGATAGTATTTGCCGTATACTTCGTTCATGGCTGCAAAATTATCCATGTCGCTCAGCAGGCAGGTCGATTTTACCACATCGGCAAAAGTATAACCAGCTTCGGCCAGTATGGCGCCAATATTTTTCATCACCTGTTCGGTTTGTTCTTTAATGCCGCCTTCAACAAGCTTTGCTGTGGCCGGATCGATGGGAACCTGACCCGAAATATAAAGCACTCCGTTAATTTCGATAGCCTGGCTGTAAGGCCCAATTGCTTTTGGCGCTTTGTCGGTAAAAATAACAGTCTTCATGGAATTATAAAGTTTAGAGAAAAACCAAAAGTATAAATTTTTTCAAGGTTCGGTTATAAAATCGGATAGCTAATAGTTGGAAATTTTGCTTTTCGTTGTAACTTTACGTACAGGATTTTGGAACACGCTTTAAAATTAACATGTGCCTGATAACAAAGGCCTGATCATCGGTTCGTTAACAGATGATGATAAATGGCATTTCTGGCTTACATGTTACTTAAAAATCATCAGTTACTTACTATTAGTCCTACCAGAGATATGAGTAAAGTGTTCAAAACCCCGGATCAAAACAACCCGGCTGGCATCCACCCGGCTAATACCAGTATTTATAGTGACAAGCCCATAATGTACGTGGACAAAGATTTTAACATTGTGCACTGCAATGATAAATTCTTTCAGCTGTTTATTACCGGTGTAAACAATATTTACTCGACAAAGCTTTCGGATCATACACTTAATAATTCCTTTAATGATGCTGTTCAAAAGGCATTTAAGGAAGGCATAAGCACTTTTCGCGGTCATGTTTTGCCAGGTACCCACCCAACACCGGTTTACCTCGATGTGGTATTAATGCACCAGTTGAAAACTATTGAAAATGATACTGATTACGTTGCGTGTATAGTTATCGGTAGCAGTCCGGGTGGGATAATGTATGAGGCTGTATCTCCTGCCTTGGATACTCTGCAGGAACTACAACCACACCGGGGCATCTACCTAACCATTTATTCACTCGAGGGCAATCCCATTTACATCTCACCTTCGGTGGAATTACTGATCGGCTATACAACCGATGAGTTAGTCGGGATGAATCCGGCCGATTTTCTGCATCCCGACGATCTGCCCCAGATCAATGCCATGCGTTCGCAACTATCTCCTCAAAACAACATCCTTCATATACAATTCAGGCTGCTTCACAGGAATGGATCGCTGGTATATGTAGAGAGTGCGAATTATTATATTTCCGAATCACCCGGGCACGCGGCCCAGATTAACAGTATTATCTGGGACAGGAGCAACCAGGCGGTTTTGCAACACGCACTCGAACGCAGCGAACAAAAATACTTCAGGCTGGTAATGAATCTGCCTACGGGTATTTCGTTGATCAG
>DGQJ01000178.1:2539-2692 GCA_002389705.1 Bacteroidales bacterium UBA4417 | reverse complement strand
CATGGACCAAAAATATATACAGCAAATTGCGAATGAACTTGGCGTTCGCGATTTCCAGGTGCTGAACACCATTAACCTGTTGCAGGAAGGGGCCACTGTGCCT
Organism: Bacteroidales bacterium UBA4417; assembly: GCA_002389705.1. Lineage (GTDB taxonomy): Bacteria > Bacteroidota > Bacteroidia > Bacteroidales > UBA4417 > UBA4417. The sequence goes on along the minus strand of DGQJ01000178.1, from coordinate 2,589 downwards.
TTTATTGCCCGATACCGGAAGGAGATGACGGGCAGCCTCGACGAAGTACA
>DGQJ01000178.1:0-2375 GCA_002389705.1 Bacteroidales bacterium UBA4417 | reverse complement strand
GCTGGCAGGTGCCCGTGACATTATATCTGAATGGATCAACGAAAGCCAGCAGAGCCGTCAGCGTATGCGGTCGCATTTCGAGCGTTCGGGTGAGATTTATGCCCGCCCGGTGCGAGGTAAAGAACTGGAAGGTATTAAATATGAAACCTATTACGATTGGGCTGAGCCGCTTATGAAGGCGCCATCGCACCGCTTGCTTGCCATGTTCAGGGGCGAAAACGAAGGTTTCCTGAAGGTGAGCATCGAACCCGAAGAACAGCAGGCTATTGAGTCCTTAAACCGGATTTTTGTCAAATCGTCGAATGAGTCTTCGCACCTGGTAGCGGAAGCCGTGAAGGATGCCTACAAACGATTGCTTCAGCCCTCCATTGAAACAGAATACCGACAGATGGCAAAGGAAAAAGCTGATGCCGAAGCCATACGTGTATTTGCCGAAAATCTGAGGCAACTGCTGATGATGCCTCCTTTGGGACAAAAAACGGTGCTGGCTATCGATCCGGGTTTCCGCAGTGGATGTAAGCTTGTAATTCTCGATCGCCAGGGCAGGCTGTTGCATAACGAAACTATTTACCCGCATCCGCCCCAGAGCGAAGTGAAACAATCTGTTTCGAAAATACAGAACCTGGTGAAAGCCTATAAGGTTGAAGCTATTGCGATTGGAAACGGCACCGCAGGTCGCGAAACAGAAAACCTGGTACGCCGGATTCCTTTCGATACCGATTTGATTGCACTGATGGTGAATGAGAGCGGAGCATCAGTATATTCGGCTTCGGCGGTGGCACGCGAAGAGTTTCCTGAGTACGATGTAACGGTGCGGGGATCCGTCTCAATTGGCCGCCGACTGATGGATCCGCTTTCGGAACTGGTAAAAATTGACCCCAAATCCATCGGAGTTGGGCAATACCAGCACGATGTAAACCAAACAATGCTTCAGAAAAGCCTGGAGGCCGTGGTCGAAAGTTGTGTGAATAAAGTTGGCGTTGAGCTCAATACAGCCAGCAAACAACTGCTAACATATGTATCGGGTGTGGGTCCGGTTCTGGCTGGCAAAATTGTGGAATACCGCGATAAAAACGGAATGTTTAAAACCAGGGAGCAGCTGAAAAAAGTCCCACGGCTGGGAGATAAAGTTTTTGAACAGGCTGCCGGTTTTTTACGTATCCGCGAGTCGGAAAACCCGCTCGATGCCAGCGCGGTGCACCCCGAAAGTTATCCCATTGTAATGCAAATGGCTAAAAAAGCAGGCTGTTCTGTGGCCGAGCTTATAAGTAATGATGAGTTGCGGAAAAAGATTCGACTCGAAGAATTTATCACCGACAAAGTCGGGATGCCTACGCTTACCGATATTATGGATGAATTGTCGAAGCCTGGCCGCGATCCGCGACAAAAATTTGAATTGTTCGAGTTCGACAAGAATGTGAATTCGATGGACGATCTCAGGCCTGGTATGATCCTCGACGGGCTGGTTACAAATATTACGGCTTTTGGTGCTTTTGTGGATATTGGTGTTCACCAGGATGGCCTGATCCACGTGAGCCAGCTGGCTGATAAATATGTGAAAGATCCGAATACTATCGTAAAGCTAAACCAGAAGGTGAGGGTAAAGGTGCTCGAAGTGGATAAAGAGCGCAGGCGAATTCAGTTGTCGATGAAAAATGTAGAGTAATCAGGGGTAAGCAAGCGCCTGATCATTTCCTGATTTTGATAATGGATGGTGCATTTTTCTTGTTTTACATTGAATTTACAAGGAGTAGTTTCGGTAAAAATTAAAAAAGGGAAGCTTCACAGCCTCCCTTTTTTAATTGCCAAATTTTCATTCAGCTATACTATCAATACTCAGCTTTCAAATCAACACGTCGGTTCTGAGCCCTGCCTGCAGCTGTTTTATTATCAGCAATCGGGCGGGTTTCGCCAAAGCCAATGGATGTTAAGCGGTCTTCAGCAATACCTTTGCTTACCAGGTATTTCTTCACGGCTGCAGCCCTGTCCTGGCTCAGTTTCAGGTTTTTGTTATCATCTCCTACATTGTCAGTATTCCCTTCAATCTGCATCATCATTTTCGGATATTTGTTAAGGATTACAACCAGCTCATTCAGCGGAGTTTCCGATTCCTTCTTGATAATATCCTTGCCTGTGGCGAAATAAATTGCTTTCCCGATTTTGATCACTTGTTCTTTTTCAACCTGTGTCATTTCGGGGCATCCTTTGTTTGCGGCAGTACCGGGTACCGTCGGGCATTTGTCCATGTAATCGGCAACTCCGTCATTATCGGTATCAAGCGGGCAGCCACTGGCATCTACCTTTACATTTGCCGGAGTATTCGGGCATTTATCCAGGTAATCAGCAACACCGTCGTTATCTGAATCAACCGGGCA
>DGQJ01000177.1 GCA_002389705.1 Bacteroidales bacterium UBA4417 | reverse complement strand
CTGAATCAACCGGGCAACCTTTGGCATCAACTTTAACTCCGGCAGGTGTATTCGGACATTTATCCAGGTAATCACCTACGCCATCTTTATCGGTATCAACCGGACAACCCATTGCATCAACCTGCACACCTTTTGGTGTATCGGGGCATTTATCATCAATATCAGCTACTCCATCACCATCGCTATCGGGGCATCCTTTAAGTTCTTTAAGTCCGAATACATCGGGGCAACGATCCTGTTCGTCAACTACACCATCTTTGTCCCTGTCTTTTTCGGCAGTGAAACGGTATTTTATTCCAACGTGGGGATGCACGTAAGCTGCACCAAGCCTGTCAGTGGTTGTTGCATAATCGGCTCGGGCATACAGGGCAAGGTTGTTAACAACTTTAAGATCTAATCCTAAGCCGGCCTGGGCTTTCAAATCGCCCGTCTGATTCAGATACTGTCCGCCGAATCCAAAATAGAAATATGGAGTTAAAATTGCATCCTCCTTGATCACGCTGCCAAGGAATTTAATCTGGCCATCCAGGTCGGCATGCCAGAATTTTGGATCGGAAATAGTGTAATCATGATAGGTGCCTTTTTTCAGGCTCATAAATCCCGAAGATAATTGTATATTAAAGAAGCGGTTCAAATAACGGCCAACAGACAGTTCAATGCCTCCCTGGAACTGCATATCTTTGAACTGATCCTTGAGTGGCATGCTTACATCGCTGAAACTAGCCCAGTGAGCTCCACCCCCGACTGCCCAGGGATAATCGGCTGTCTGAGAAAATGATGTGAACCACATCCCGAGCATTAGAAGAATTGTTGTAAGTTTTTTCATAATAGTTTTTTTTGAGGTTAATAATTATATTTGATTTTGGTTATATCTTCAACTTTGCGTTTTTCCTTTTAATCATTCAGATGTTTCTGCATTTCTTATTCTTTATACACACTTTCGTAAATACATGCAATACAAGGGGTAATAGAGTAATTTGAAGTTTTTTTGATTTTACCAAAGTTAAGAAAAAATACAAAGAAAAAGAATGTGATTGTTTTTATTTCATTTTTAAATCACAAATATAAAGACGAATTGTACTATTTTGTTCAGATTTTCGCTGATTTTTCTATTGATCAGGCCATTGTAACCTGTAAAATGATCATCCCGTGCTTTCTGAACTGAATGCAGTTTCAAAAACGAATCAATTATTTTTGGTAATGTTACCCCTTAATCGTAATTTGCCATTGCTGCAACATGTTTTAACAAAACTGCCTGACCTGTAGGATAACAATTACTCAAAAATGGCTTTAAAATGCCTGAAAAACTTAATTAATTTTTTACAAGGTTTTTGTATTCGCTGGCAGCTTTCAGAAAGGCCTTCATCAATGGCATGCTGAGTGGATTATTTGCTTCCATGCGTTCCGGATGCCATTGCACAGCCATAAAAAATGGCTTATCTGCCGGATTGGCCCATTCAATGGCTTCAGCGATGCTGTCGTTGCTCCAGGCCGAAATTCGCAAACCGGGCGCGGGCTTCTCAATAGCCTGGTGATGATTGGAGGTAACCCAACCGGTGTCAGCTTTCGCAATATTTTGCAGCTGGCTGCCATTCACGACGTTTACCGCATGAAAGCAGCGCAGGTAATCATCCATGCGGTGAACCACATTCCCGGGGTGATCCGCAGGTATGTCAACAATCAAGGTTCCGCCAAGGGCAACATTTAAAATCTGCTGTCCGCGGCACACCCCGAATACCGGTATTTTAAGGTTTCCTGCTTCCTTGATAAGGGCCATTTCGAGTGAATCACGGCCCGGGTTCGACTCGCAACGTGACGAATCGGAGGCTTTCCCGTAATAAGCCGGTACTACATCTTCGCCACCGGTAAAAATTATAGCATCGCAGCCGGAAAGCAATTTTAACGCCGAATCTATTTGCATGCCTTTCATATCAATAATCTCTGCAGTTGAGTCGCCGCGGTGCACCCAGTTTACATAGTTTTCGCTGCCCGACGAAAGGGCAATACGAAGCGGTTTAACCTCACCGGAATTTTTACAACCCGAAGAAACCAATAGGCCCGAAAGTACGAGCAAAAATGCTGGAAGACGCAATTTACCTGATGTCATAATATTGTTGTTTATGAAGTTAAATCGATTAAAGTTACCCGCAAATTGAATTCTATATTTGATTGTTAAATACCACGGCTCAAATTTAATTAGTCCTCATTGTATGCCGAAAATATCTAACCGGATTTATGATTTGTTTCGGTTTATCCTTTATTTATTGAGGTGTTAGTTTCCGAGTAGAAATACTGCGGGGCGTTTGTGCAGGTCAGGCTTTTGGTTTTTCCAATCACGGATAGGCAGGGACCGGATCCATTCTGTTTCGAGGGTAAGGTCTGCGGCTATGCACAGCATCAGGTTTGGGTGGCAGGTTTTAACAATGCTNNTATGTTCGAGATTGCGCAGCGCTTTGATACGCTCATTTGGTTTTACCGGCAGGTAACCATGGAATGCAAAATTCTGGCCGTTAAATCCCGAAGCCATCAGGGCAAGCATGATTGATGATGGACCTGTAAGTGGTATTACCCTGATACCCTTGCGGTGGGCAAGCCTCACAACAATGTTTCCGGGATCGGCGATGCAGGGCAGTCCTGCCTCGCTCAGCAACCCGATGTGCTGACCATTACCTGCTTTTTCGAGCATTTCCATGGCCTCGTGATCGGGCGTATGCTCATTTAAAACATGGAAGGTAACAGTTTCGAAATCTTTCATATATCCAGCCTTTCGCAGAAACCGGCGGGCAGTGCGGAGTTCTTCCACAATAAAAGTGTCAATATGCTGAAGTATTTCCAGGTTTAATGGTGGAATTTTGCTTGCGAAACCCGTGTCGCCCAGGGGAGTAGGGACCAGGTAAAGATTTCCTTTTGCCATGTGGTTATTTACTGTGTAAAATATTCTGTATGGAATGAATGCAATATGATCATGATTCAAGATTTCTAACCAGAAACATGAAATGAGAAACCATAAANNCCTGCAAATTTCTGTTTGTGCTGCAATACAATGGCAAGTGCCACCGCCGATGATGGTTCAATGATTATCTTCATGCGCTCCCACACCAGTTTCATGGCTTGTATAGTGATATCGTCGGTTACTGTAATTATCTCGCTTACCAGGTTACTGATGATAGGGAAAGTGAGGCTCCCGAGCGAAGTCCTTAATCCATCGGCAATGGTTTCGGGATGAACAGACGGGATAAATTTCTTTTGGCTGAACGATTGAAATGCATCGTCGGCACCTGCAGGTTCGGCAGCTATAACCTTTGTACCGGGGGAAAAGTATTCACAAGCCAGCGCTGTTCCGCTTAACAACCCGCCTCCGCCAACCGGGGCTATTATCAGGTCGAGGCCTGGCTTATCTTCAATAAGTTCGAGCGCTGCTGTAGCCTGCCCAGCAATGATTGAATAATCATTATACGGATGTATTTCGAGCGCATGTGTCTGGCTGAGAATTGTTTTAAGTGTTTCTTCACGTGCTTCAAGGTTGGGTACGCAGAAGGTAATATTCCCGCCATAGTGTTTAACCGCTTCAATTTTAACTTTCGATGAATTTTCGGGCATCACAATGTAGGCCGGGATTTGTTTTAATTGGGCAGCCCGGGCGAGTGCGGCGGCATGGTTACCCGACGAATGCGTGGCAACTCCATTTTTTAATTCATCAGGACCCAGGCTGAAAACGGCATTGGTAGCCCCGCGCGACTTGAAGGCACCGGCCTTCTGAAAATTTTCGCATTTGAAATACAATTCCACGCCGCATATTTCGTTCAACACTTCCGAAGTAAGCACTGGGGTGCGATGCAGGTAAGGGCGGATCCGCTCAGCGGCTTTCAATATCTCTTCCTTGGCGGGTGCAGGCATAATTATTTAGTTTTCGGTATTTGTTAATTGTTTTGCAATCTGCTCGGTAGCTGCGTCCAGCAGCTTATACGTAGTTTCAAATCCTTCCTTGCCTCCATAATAAGGATCGGGAACGGCTTTGTTACTTCCGGGATGCAGTACATTCAGTATAAAATCCACTTTTTGCATCTGGCCTGCGTGATCCGCCATCGACCGCACATCGGAATAATTGCCGCTATCCATCACATAAATACGATCGAAAGTTTCAAAATCTGATTTTCTGAACAGTCGCGATCGTTGCCTGCTGATGTCAATACCATGTTGCTGCATTACTTGTTGGGCCCTGTAATCGGGAGCGTCACCGGTGTGGAATGATTCGAACCCCGCTGAATCCACTTCAGCCCTGAGCCTGTATTTTTGTATTTTTGCCTGCATTAATCCCTCAGCCATTGGCGACCGGCAGATATTGCCCAGGCATACCATCAGTATTTTCATTGAACAGCTTTGAATTGTTTACTCATAAGTCGGAATTGCAAAAGTAACTTTAACTTTTCAATTAATGAATTTTAGCTTGAAAGGTACAATACATTTTATGAGCCAATAATATTTCATCAGATCAGGTTGCGTTTTTTCAAAAGCAAAAAAGGAAGCCTGATTACTCAGCTTCCTTTTTTTTATTGTTTGTTTGGTTAGGTTAAAATTTGATCCGCTTTTCAATTTCTTCCACGTATGTGCGGAATTGTTTATCGGTTTCAATCAGGTTATTCACGGTACGGCAGGCATGCAGCACTGTAGCATGGTCCTTGTTGCCGCAGTGCAGCCCGATAGCTGCCAACGACGCTTTGGTTAGTTTTTTCGAATAATACATAGCCAGTTGCCGGGCCTGAACAATGTCGCGTTTCCGGGTTTTGGAGTTAATGGCATCAACCGGTATATCGAAGTAATCGCAAACAATCTTTTGTATAAAATCGATGGATATTTCGCGGGCGGTATTTTTTACGAACTTATCGATCATTTGCCTGGCCAGGTCAATGGTAATGGCTTTTTTGTTGAGCGACGACTGGGCCATAAGCGAAATGAGTGCGCCTTCGAGTTCGCGTACATTGGTGGTAATGCTGTAAGCCAGGTATTCAAGCACCTCGTAAGGCATGTCAATACCATCTTTATATAATCTCTTTTTCAGGATGGCAATACGGGTTTCCAGGTCGGGCACCTGAAGGTCGGCAGCCAATCCCCATTTGAAGCGCGACAGCAGCCTGGGCTCCAGCCCTTTCAGTTCAACCGGCGCTTTGTCGCTGGTAAGTATAAGCTGTTTGCCTTTTTGGTGCAGGTGGTTAAAAATATGGAAGAAAACGTCCTGGGTTTTTTCTTTTCCCGAAAGGAAGTGAATATCGTCAATAATCAGCACGTCAATCATCTGGTAAAAATGAACAAAGTCATTCTGGTTGTTGCTGCGTACTGAATCGATAAATTGTTGTGTAAACTGTTCGGTGGCTACGTACAGAACTGTTTTTTCGGGAAAGTTATTTTTTACCTGCAACCCAATAGCCTGTGCAAGGTGAGTTTTGCCCAATCCAACCGGGCTGTATATAAACAAAGGGTTAAATGCGGTTTTACCGGGATTGCATGCTACTGCATACCCGGCTGAACGTGCTAAACGGTTACAATCGCCTTCAATGAAATTATCAAATGAGTATGATTCATTTAATTGTGATTGGACCTGTATTTTTTTAAGACCGGGTATTACAAATGGATTTGGAATTTCTTTTGATTTACCTGAATTTAAATCAATAGGCATCTGAACGGATGGGTTTGTGGTCGCTTTCCTGTTGCTGGTCGGGATCCGGATTGTGTAAGGATCAGACGTGTAAGCACCTTCCATCACAATACTGTACTCCAACCTGCCGTTTGGGCCCAGTTCGTTGCGAATGGTTTTTTTCAGAAGCGTGATATAATGTTCTTCGAGCCACTCATAAAAAAACTGGCTCGGTACCTGGATGGTGAGTACATTATTTTCGAGCTTGATAGGTTTTATTGGAGAGAACCATGTTTTGAAACTTTGATAATTTAGGTTGTCGCGGATCACTTTTAAACAATTTTCCCACACTTCCTCGTGAAGTTCTTTAATACCTTCCATTTCGTTGTTTTGCATCTTTACTCTTTGTTGTTTTTTGATCGTTAAACCAGCTTAAGGTCAGCTTAATAGCTTAAAATTGGTAATGAGTGTTTGTATAGCGTCATATCAGTGTTCAAAAATCTTTATAACTTAGTTCAAAAAAAAATTTAATTGATATTTGATTTTTAATTTTTTAGTCGTATATGGCAAAATGCCTAAAAAAAGTGATCCTATTTCAAGTTAAAAGTTAATAAATTGTTAAGTAATTAATAACTAAAAGGTTTATCTTCGAAAACCTGTTTAAAATCCTGTCAGAATCACCATGCCGGATGGCGAGCCGGATAACACATTTCGTGCCAAACTCGTTGTTGATAACTTCTAATATCTCGTCCTTGATTATTTTCATCACCTCATTCATCACCTCGTAGGGGAACTCAACCTGGTATACTTCTTTAACAACCCGGGTTACAATATCCGCATGGTTTAAGGCATCAAGGGCTGCGGATTTGTAGGCATTTATAAGCCCGGGTACGCCCAGGTTTGTTCCTCCGTAATACCTCACAACCACTATCAGTATGTTGGTCAGGTCTTTCGATAATATCTGCCCGTGAATGGGACGGCCGGCAGTACCGGAGGGCTCTCCGTCGTCGTTAATCCTGTAGGCTGATTTATCAAATCCAAGCACATATGCATAACAATGGTGCGTAGCGTCGTAATATTTTTTGCGTAATGTTTCAAGTTGTTGTTTTACTTCAGCTTCGCTTTTCGCAGGGATAGCAAATGCCAGAAACTTGCTGCCACGGTCACGGAATGAGCCCTGCGATGGGGCTGTTATGGTTTTATATTCATCGCTGAAAAGCATTTT
>DGQJ01000149.1:6801-12981 GCA_002389705.1 Bacteroidales bacterium UBA4417 | reverse complement strand
AAATCGAACAGGTTTTTCCAGATATCATTTGCGGTGCGTTTTTTCAAGATGAAAAACGTTTCGTCCTGTTGTGTAAAACTAATAACCAGATAGTTGAGGTAACGCACCGTTGGCAGTTTTTTAGGCAGTTTAACCGGGAAGCGTTCAGCTTCATTTCGCTTCCGGGCCATACAAGCAACAGAAAGCGGGCAGTCGGCACAGTTGGGGCTTTTGGGTGTGCACACCAGCGCCCCCAGTTCCATCAGCGCCTGGTTAAAAGTGCCGGGATGCTGATTTTTGATCATCTGCGAAGTTTTATCCACAATAAAAGTGCGACCCTCGGTTGAATCAACCGGTATTTCGAGCGCATGCAGCCTCAAAATCACCCGGGCCACATTGCCGTCGAGCACTGCAATGGATTCGTCGAAACAAATGGAAGCCACAGCAGCTGCTGTATAATCACCTATTCCTTTCAGTTTTTTTAAACCGGCAGCCGTGTTCGGGAAAATGCCTTTATGTGTACCGGCTATTTCTTTGGCAGCATGGTGCAGGTTTCGCGCCCTCGAATAATAACCAAGCCCCTGCCAGAGTTTCAGCACATCCTGTTCAGCAGCAGCTGCCAGGCTTTGCACATCGGGGAATGCCTGCAAAAAACGCAGGTAGTAATCCAGGCCCTGGTTTACACGGGTTTGCTGTAAAATTACTTCCGAAAGCCAGATACAATATGGGTCGCGAGTTTCGCGCCATGGAAGATCACGCTTGTTTTTATCGTACCATTGGAGCAGGGAAGCAGAAAGGCTCATGATAAGGTAATTTATCGTTTTATGGATTAGCCTTTACCGGGCGACTATTGATTAAAATTTGTTTCGGCATAAAAATCACTGATAATCAGGCTTTGTTTCTCCACCTCCACCAGGAAACCATCGTGCCCAAAAATTGAGTCAATCGTTTTAAAAACAGCGCCTTTTATATTTTCGGCCAGGAAAACCTGTTCCTGAACCGGGAACAACAGGTCAGATGAAATACCAATCACCAGGGTTTTGGCCTGGATCAGCGAAAGTGCGCTTTCAATACTGGCTCTTCCCCTACCGACATTGTGGGTATCGAGTGTTTTCAGGATAGAAAAATACGAATGGGCGTTGAATCTTTTTACCAGNNGCCATGTAATTCCTGTAGCTGAGCAGCGCCACCGAACGGGCGGCAATAAGACCTTTTTGACCGGCTTCGGGGGTTTCGTCATAAAAACTGCTATCGGCCATCAGCGCCAGCCGTTGCGATTCATTTAATGCTATAGCCCATGGGGTATAATAAGCACCTGCGGCAATAATGATTAAATGCCTGAAAAGATGCGGCTTCAGGATGGTCCACTCAATGGCTTGCTGTGCACCTATTGATCCGCCTACCACGGTATGAATTTGCGCTATGCCAAGATGGGCACGTAGGAGTTCGTGTACGGCCACCAGGTCGCGAACCGTAATATCGGGAAAAGTAAGATAATACGGCTTCCCGGTAGCGGGATTTACTGAGAGCGGGCCGGTTGATCCATAGCATGACCCCAAAATATTGGCACACACAATAAAATATCTTGTCGGATCGAAAACACATCCTTCTCCTACCATTCCTTTCCACCAGTCGGCAGCATCAGAATTAGCTGTAAAAGCATGGCAAATCCACAGTACATTATCGCGTGAAGCATTGAGGGTGCCATACGTGTGATACCCAATTTCGATTTCATTTAATACCCCCCCATTTTCGAGGGTTAAGCTTTGCCCGGTTTTAAGAATTTTCAATTCGCTCATAAAACAAAATATTCAGGAAACCCGGTCAGTAATTCTTTGAAAAGCAACACATTCAGCCAGGGTCTGAATTGACTACAGTTCACACCCGAAACTTTTTCAACTTGCTGATACCGGGAAACGCCTCCGGGCGGCAAATTTAGGGGAATTCTTCCGATTAGCGCGTGTACCTGTAACGGGCAAATTAACCTGATGAAAACTCATGTTTCAGAAACCTTCTTGAAACAGCCGGCAGAAAAACCCAATTCCCTGAAAACCAGGATGGATTTTTCTGCCAGTTGCAAATTAAAGAGTTATATACTCACAGTGCTTTAGGCTTTAACGGCCTCGAAAGCCTGTTGCAGATCAGCCTTTATATCCTCGATATGTTCGATACCCACCGAAAGCCGGAGCATGTTCGGGGTAACGCCCGAAGCCAGCTGTTCTTCGTCGCTCAGCTGCTGGTGCGTGGTAGCCGAAGGCTGAATAATGAGGGTTTTGGCATCGCCCACATTGGCAAGGTGGCTAATCAGCTTAAGTGAATCGATAAATCGTGTAGCAGCCTCTTTGCCACCTTTCACCTCGAAACTTAATACCCCGCCAAAGCCATTGCGCAGGTATTTTTTGGCCAGGTTGTGGTATGGCGAGGAAGCAAGCCCCGGGTAATTTACTTTTTCCACCTGCGGGTGATTTTCGAGCCAGGTAGCCACNNGCCAGCGCATTATCCACATGACGCTGAACCCGGTACGACAGCGTTTCGACACCCTGTAAAAGCAGGAAAGCATTGTTGGGCGAGAGTGCTGGTCCAAAATCGCGCAAACCCTCGACCCTGGCGCGGATATTGAAAGCGATATTCCCGAAAGGACCGTTGGTACCAAATACATCCCAGAAAACCAGTCCATGATAACCTTCGCTGGGTTCAGAAAAAGCAGGGTATTTCCCGTTGCCCCAGTTAAAATTTCCACCATCCACAATTATACCCCCAATAGAAGTGCCGTGGCCGCCAATCCATTTGGTTGCCGATGCCACCACCACGTTTGCTCCGTGATCCAACGGACGAAACAGGTAACCGCCAGCACCAAAGGTATTGTCAACTATTAATGGCAGGTCGTATTTGCGGGCCAGGGCTGCAATGGCTTCAAAATCGGGAATATTGAACCGCGGGTTACCGATGGTTTCGAGGTACACCGCCTTGGTTTTTCCATCAATCAGAATTTCGAAATCCTCAACCGCATCGCTCTTGGCAAAACGTGCTTCAATGCCCAGTCGTTTAAAAGCAACTTTAAACTGGTTGTATGTACCGCCATACAAAAACGAGGTTGAAACAAAGTTGTCGCCTGACTCCAGTATGTTGTTAAGGGCAATAAACTGTGCAGCCTGCCCCGAGGAAGTAGCCAGCCCTGTAACTCCGCCCTCAAGAGCCGCTATGCGTTTTTCGAACACATCGGTTGTGGGATTCATGATGCGGGTATAAATATTCCCGAATTCCTTCAAAGCAAAAAGGTTTGCGCCATGTTCAGCATTTTTGAAAACGTAAGAACTGGTCTGGTAAATAGGCACCGCCCGCGAAAGGGTATTACTGTCTACTTCCTGTCCTGCATGTACCTGCAGTGTTTCGAATCTAAGTTTTGTGTCGGCCATAATGTTACGTATTTATTTATAAAATGATTTCAGGGTAATTAATTATAAGCAAAAAGCCCCTCGCTTGTGGCGGAAGGGCTCTGGCATATAGATTTTAGATTAACTTCTTAAAAAAACACAGCTTCACCATTCCGCAACTGCAGATGCATACAGCAGCACATAGGCTTGTGAAGTAAAAAGAGGTTTTTGCGAGGAGTTAAAGACATTGTTAATGTTTTGGATGATTCAACAATAAATTGCAGGTATTGTTTAAAAACAAGCTTATTTCTTTTACCTGGTATGAATTTATCAATGATTACCTGCAAAAATAAATAATAATTCAATTACATGCCCCCAAATTTTTAACATCCACTTCATTTTATACACAAAACTCTTTCAGGACTGCTTTTGGGATGGTTCTTTTTGGAAAATAATCGGTTTTATTGCAATAAAAAATGAGGCTTCTGTCACTTGCAGGCGAAGTCAATGGGATATTGATAAACTCAACGATTGAAATGCGGATTTGACCGATTAACCTCGGGGTTATCGCAGAAAAATTTTACCTTTCGGCTATAATTCCGAAAAAGATCCTCTTTATGTTAAAAAAGATCACGCCTTTAATCTGCATGGCACTCCTTGCCTATGTAACCACATTTGCGCAGACTAACCCTAAAAAGCCACTCACCCACGATGTTTACGACAGCTGGAAAAAACTCGAAAAGCCGCTGTTTTCGAACAATGGGAATTATTGTTCCTATGAGATGAACCCACAAAAGGGTGATGGTTGGTTACACCTGGCAACACCCGATCTGAGCAGGCATGATTCTGTTTATCGCGCGCAGAGCGCCATTTTTTCATCAAGCAGCGATCTGTTGGTTTTTCGTATTGTTCCACCCGCCGATACCTTGCGCAAGCTAAAACTGGCCAAAAAGAAAAAGGAAGATATGCCTAAGGATAGCCTGGGAATATGGTTAGCCGATAAAGACTCGGTATTGCGTTTCCCCGGTTTAAAATCATTCCAGTTGCCTAAAGAGGGTGGCGCCTGGGTAGCCTGGCTGTACGAAAAGCCGAAGCCGAAGGAAAAAGAAAAAAAACAGGCTGCAGATACAATCCAAAAATCAGGTCCTGACACGCTTACAGCCAAACCAAAAGAAAACACGGAGAAACCCAAAGATAAGAAAAAGAAAAAGGGTGCTTTTGCTGACATTGAAACCGCAAATCTTACCCTTTTAAATCCCATTGCCGGTCAAAAATTTGAATATGAAAATGTAACCGAAACGGCTTTTGCAAAAAATGGCAGTATTCTTACTTTCATCACCCTGAAAAAGGACAGCATCGACTCTGTAGCTGTCAAGGTTTTTGATACCCGAAGCCTGAAGCTTCAAAAAATATTCGAGCGACCCGGGTATGCAAAAAAAATTACGAGTACCATCGATGGCAAACAAGTAGCTTTCCTGTACACACAGGATACAGCCAAGGTAAAACGCTTCGGGCTATACCTGTGGGATGATAAAACACAGGCTGCCCAGCTGATTGCTGATACTTCGAAAGCAGGAATTTATGCCGGTTGGGAGGTTTCGGAAAACGGGAACCTGAGTTTTGCCGAAGATGGGAGCAAGCTTTATTTCGGAACGGCACCTAAAAAAATGCCCGAATCAAAAGACACCTTGCTGGAAGAGGAAAAAGTGAAAGTGGATATCTGGTCGTGGAACGATGCCCGCCTGCAGTCGCAGCAACTGAAGAGCCTGGATGATGACCTGAAAAGGAATTACCTGGCTGAATACCGGGTTGCAGATAAAAAGATCATTCAGCTTGCCGATACGCTGCTTGAGCAGGTAAGAACATACCGCAAAGGCAGTGCCGACTTCGCCTTGGGCTATAACGGTAAGCCATACGAAATACTTACTTCGTGGGAAGGAACTACCTATCGCGACGTTTACCTTGTCGACCTGAAAACCGGCAACCGTAAATTACTGCTCAGCAAACACCCGGCAACAGCCGATTTGTCGCCATCAGGCAAATACCTGCTGTTTTATGAAAATTCCGACAGCACCTGGAACAGCCTGCAAATAGCCACAGGCAAGAAATTCTGCCTTACCTCTGCAGTAAAGGTCAACTTCAGCGATGAGGAAAACGACCAGCCCGATGTTCCGAATCCTTACGGCATTGCAGGCTGGACAACAGAAGATGCCTCAGTGCTGATCTACGATCGTTACGACATTTGGCAGTTTCATCCCGAAAACAAAACAGCGGCTGTAAATCTCACCAACGGCCGGAGTTCGCAAACCGTATACAGGTATGTAAAAACCGATCCCGATGCGCTGGATGTTAATCCCAAAGAACCAATGCTTCTAAAACTGGTTGAAGACAGGAGTTGTAAACAGGGTTTTGCGAGGCTGGTACTTTCACAGCCTGCAAAACAAAAAACCCTTATTCTTTCCGATCATGAGTACAGCAGTTTGCTGAAAGCAAAAAATGCCGATCGGTACTTATGGCAACGCGCGAGTTATGTTGAGTGTCCTGAGCTATATGCCGGCAGTACCGATTTTATCGCTAGCAAAAAACTTTCGGTTAGCAACCCGCAGCAAAGCCAGTACCTGTGGGGTACAGTTGAGCATGTAAGCTGGAAATCCTTCGATGGCGGAGAACTCCGGGGATTATTATACAAACCCGAGAATTTCGATCCATCGAAGAAATATCCCATGATCGTGTATTTTTACGAAAAATACTCGCACCAGATCCACTCCCATTATGTTCCATCCCCATCCCGATCCATCGTTAATTTTCCGTATTGCAACAGCAACGG
>DGQJ01000149.1:6006-6623 GCA_002389705.1 Bacteroidales bacterium UBA4417 | reverse complement strand
CGTATAGGAGCCAACCTCTGGGAAAACCGCGATTTGTATATTGAAAACTCGCCGATATTTTATGCCAATCGCATCACCACACCTTTGCTGATCATGAGCAATGATAACGATGGTGCGGTACCCTATTACCAGGGAATTGAATTGATTACAGCCATGCGCAGGCTGGGCAAACCTGCCTGGTTGCTGAGCTATAACGGCGAAGAGCACAACCTCACCAAACGGCCAAACCGGCAGGACCTGAGCATACGGATGTACCAGTTTTTCGACTACTACCTGAAAGATGCACCCGAACCTTCGTGGATGAAAAACGGGTTGCCGGCTGTAGTAAAAGGCAAAGAACTTAGGTACGAAAACTAAGCTGAATACTTTAATTTAACGATTCAACAAATCAGTAAAACCGAACACAATTATACCGGAACAAAAAAGTGACAGCATGTTGTGAAATACTTTTTTGCTGTACATTTGAGCGCATTTTTAACCTCACTTACTATGTCAGAACACGAACTTGGCCCCATTAAAGGCCTTCCCGAAAACGCTTATACTGAACTGAAACCGGGCGAAACCTATGAGCCCATCATGTCGGCAAATAAGGTGTATCCCGAAGTAAATTCCTGGAG
>DGQJ01000149.1:4709-5902 GCA_002389705.1 Bacteroidales bacterium UBA4417 | reverse complement strand
CAGGTGCAGTTTTACCAGATTTTTATGTCGTCGCTGCTGGGAGGTTTCTTAGGCATTCTGTTCCTGATTCCGTTTCGCAAGTATTTTGTAAGCGAAATGCATGGCAAATATCCCTTTCCGGAAGCTACTGCAACAACTGAGGTGCTGGTATCGGGCGCCAAGGGTGGAAACCAGGCCCGGCTGTTGCTGGTAGCAGGATTAATTGGTGGCGTTTACGATTTTGTGATCGCTACATTCGGCTTATGGGCTGAGGTGTTTACCACCCGCGTTATTCCCATTGGCCAGGCGCTTGCCGACAAAGCTAAAATTGTATTTAAGCTGAACGTAGGTGCGGCAGTAGTTGGCCTGGGTTATATCATCGGGCTGAAATACGCAGCCATTATCTGCGCAGGCTCTTTTGTAGGTTGGTACGTGGTGATCCCGATTATTAATTATTTTGCCGACGGACAAACCCTGGCCGTGGGAACCAACATCACCGCGCTGATCGGGAATATGTCGGCCGAGCAGATTTTTGCCGCTTACGTACGACCTATCGGTATTGGCGGTATTGCAATGGCCGGTATTATCGGCATTATCCGCTCCAGCCATATCATTAAATCGGCTGTAGGCCTTGCCGGAAAAGAAATATTCGGGAAACACGAAGGCGTAAAAATAAATCTTCGCACCCAGCGCGACCTGCCCATGGCAATTATTGCCGGCGGTATACTCCTCACAGCCCTGGTTATTTTCATTTTCTTCCAGTTCGGCGTGGTTCATAACCTTACGTATGCATTGGTTGGATTAGGTATTGTGATGGTGATTGCGTTTCTTTTTACCACGGTTGCTGCAAATGCCATTGCCATTGTGGGAACGAACCCTGTAAGCGGAATGACATTAATGACTCTCATTATTTCGTCCCTGGTACTGGTATCGGTTGGGCTGAAAGGCGAATCGGGGATGATTGCTGCACTGCTGATCGGCGGCGTTGTATGTACTGCGTTATCTATGGCCGGCGGTTTTATTACCGACCTTAAAATTGGATACTGGATGGGCACCTCGCCTTACAAACAGCAGACCTGGAAATTCCTGGGAACCTTTGTATCGGCAGTTACGGTTGGCGGTGTAATAATGGTACTGAATAAAACCTATGGTTTTACCGGCGAAAATGCCATGGTAGCGCCACAGGCCAATGCCATGGCCGCAGTTATACAACC
>DGQJ01000149.1:0-4558 GCA_002389705.1 Bacteroidales bacterium UBA4417 | reverse complement strand
AACTTCGGCATTAATTTTGTTAACCGCGAATGGTTCGAATCGCATGCTGCCGAAGCGCTTGCACTGCTAATGCTGGCTGTACTTTGCGGGTACTTTATCTGGGAAACGCTCAGGGCGAAAAAGGAGGAATAGACCAGGCGTAATAACCACAAAGGGCACAAAGAAATACCCAAAGTCAACTTAAGTAAAATGACAGAAGACGAAATCGCAAAAGCGGTTATTGGCTTGTCCATTGAAGTCCACAAAGCGTTAGGTCCTGGCTTGTTGGAGAGCACGTATAAGGAAGCTCTTTTCTATAAAATTAATAAAGCCGGGCTTAAAGTCGAAAAAGAAAAGCCAATGCCGCTGGTTTTTGAGGAAGTAAAACTTGACTGTGGATATAGAATCGATCTATTGGTAGAGAATAAACTGGTGATTGAACTTAAGAGCGTAGAATCCTTAACAGATGTTCATTTTGCACAAACCCTGACGTATTTAAAACTAGGTAATTTCAAACTAGGACTCCTGATCAATTTTAATGTCGCGCTGGTTAAAGACGGAATTAAAAGAATTATCAATGGTAACCTTTAAAAGAAAACCTTTGTAAACTTTGTGTAACCCTTTGTGTGCTTTGTGGTTGAAAAAACAGAATATTAATAAACTGAAAACATATTTATGAAAACCGAAATTCTGAACCGCTTTCTTTCATACGTTGCTATCGATACCCAGAGCGACGACACATCATCTACATTTCCCAGCACGGCCAAGCAGTTCGATATGCTTAACCTGCTTCACGACCAGCTGAAGGCATTTGGCCTGGCCGATGTAAGTATCGATGCCAACGGCTACGTGATGGGCACCCTGCCATCGAATACCAGTAAAAAAGTTCCGGTAATCGGGTTCGTGGCGCATGTTGATACCAGCCCCGATATGAGCGGAGCCAATGTAAAACCACGCCTGGTGGAAAACTACGATGGGAAAGATGTGGTTCTGAATACAGAAAAAAACATCATACTTTCACCCGCCGATTTCCCTGAACTTTGCGAGTACCTGGGGCATACTTTGATTGTAACCGATGGCACCACCCTGCTGGGTGCCGACGATAAAGCCGGCGTAACCGAGATCATGGCCGCCATCGAGTACCTGGTAAAACATCCTGAAATTGAACATGGAACACTTAAAGTTGGCTTTACTCCCGACGAAGAAGTTGGCCGGGGTGTCGATTTTTTTGATGTTAAAAAGTTCGGTGCCGATTTTGCTTATACCATGGATGGTGGCGGGATTGGTGAACTTGAGTATGAAAACTTCAATGCTGCCGGGGCCAAAGTAACCATCCAGGGGCGCAATATTCACCCGGGCTATGCCAAAAACAAGATGAAAAATGCCATACTGATGGCATCTGAATTCAATGCGTTGCTGCCGGTGAACGAAAGACCTGAATTTACCCAGGATTATGAAGGCTTTTACCACCTGATTAAGATGGAAGGATCCGTTGAAAACTCATTTATCCAGTATATTATCCGCGACCACGACCGGCCAAAATTTGAGCTGAAAAAGCAACTATTCAAAGATTGTGTCGATTTTATGAACAAGCGCTACGGCGAAAGCAGTTTTACGCTTGAAATGAAAGACCAGTACTACAATATGCGCGAAATGGTTGAGCCGGTTTACCACGTGGTAGCCACTGCCCAGGAAGCCATGGAACAGCTCGGTATCGTTCCTAAGGTGGTCCCTATCCGTGGAGGTACAGATGGCGCACGGCTTTCGTACATGGGCCTGCCCTGCCCTAATATTTTTGCCGGCGGGCATAATTTCCATGGCAAAATGGAATACGTTCCGCTGGAATCGATGGTAAAAGCTACAGAAGTACTTCTTAAAATTGTTGAACTCTATACTAGCCGAGCCAAACAATAGAATAATCCAGGTAAGTAATATCTGAAAGCATAGGAATGAGCGCTGATTCATGTATTCGTAACATCTTCCTGGTTTTCGGCCTGGTTCTCTTTTCGGCCGTACCTGCTGCTGTGCAATCGCAGGTAGTCCGGAAGCCTAACATAATCTTCATTCTTGCCGACGACCTGGGGTATGGAGATATTGGAGTTTACGGGCAGAAAAAGATCGAAACTCCCAATATTGACAACCTGGCCAGGCAAGGTATGCTGTTCAGGCAGCATTATTCGGGCGCCCCGGTCTGTGCCCCTTCCCGCTGCATTTTGCTGACCGGAAAACACAGTGGTCATGCCCAGGTGCGTGGCAACGACGAATGGGATTCGCGGGGTGATGTATGGAACTACCGTGCCATGCTCGCTGATTCAACCCTTGAAGGACAGCAACCTATGGCAACCGGAACAGTTACCATTGCAGGGTTATTGCACGATGCCGGGTACAAGACCGGAATTGTAGGCAAATGGGGACTTGGTGCACCACAATCCAAAAGCACGCCGTTGGGAATGGGCTTCGACTTCTTTTTTGGTTATAACTGCCAAAGGCAAGCCCACACTTATTACCCGGTGCATCTGTATAAAAATGATCACAGGGTATATCTGAACAATGATATTGTCCCTCCCGATAGCGTGTTGCCTAAAGGTACTGACTTGTATAATCCTGCCAATTATTCGGCTTTTAACCAAAGGGATTACGCACCAGACCTGATGTTCGAAGAAATTACACATTTTGTAAACGAGAGCCATAAACAACCATTCTTTTTGTATTGGGCAACGCCAATACCCCACGCAGCTTTGCAGGCTCCTCTCCGATGGGTGGATTATTATGTGAAAAAATACGGAGACGAAAAGCCTTACGATGGGAAAAAAAGCTACGTACCCGTTCGGTATCCGCATGCCAGTTATGCAGCCATGATCTCTTACCTCGATGAACAGGTTGGCCTGCTTGTAAAACAGCTGAAAGAACTGGGTGTTTATGAAAACACGCTTATCATTTTTACCAGCGACAACGGCCCGACCTATAACGGGGGAACGGATTCGCCCTGGTTTGATAGCGGCGGTCCATTTAAAAGTGAGTACGGGTATGGGAAAGGCTTTGTAAATGAAGGCGGAATAAGAATTCCTCTGATAGCTTCATGGCCCGGAACCATTAAACCGGGAAGCATATCTGATCATGCTTCCGCTTTCTGGGATTGGTTGCCAACACTCTGTGAAATCTCCGGCATACAGCCGCCAGCCAATATTGACGGAATAAGTTTTCTTCCTGAGTTAAAAGGGAAAAAACAGAAACAACATCAATACCTGTACTGGGAATTTCCTGAATATGGCGGACAACAGGCAGTGCTGCTGGGCAAATGGAAGGCAATCAGGAAAAACATGCAGAAAGGGAATATGCGCTGGGAACTTTATGACCTTGAACTCGATCCGGTTGAAAGCATGGATGTAGCAGGCAATCATCCTTCAATCATAAACGACGTTGAAGAGATTGTTAAAAAAGAGCATATAAAATCGGGCAACACGAACTGGCGGTTTCAGATCCTGGATGTTGATTAATGGCACAGTTTAACCGGGAATGGAGTAAGGTTATTTCGGCCAAAAGTGATCCTGAATGCACTTATTCAGATATCATACTACCACAGATTCATTTACTTTATGTCCAGCTTAACATTAAGCCTTTCCCAGTAATTCGGGGCATATAGAAATATATCATCACTGGTATAAGGGATATTATCCTGGCCGGCATAAATCTGGATTAAATTCTCTGTATCAAAGCTTACGGTTGAAATCATTTCGATAGTTTCGCCATTTACAGGCATAGTAACCGTTTTTGCAACATACTTATTGCTTCTTATGATCGGGTTCATAGTGCTTCCGCCAAATGGCCAGTGTTCCGAAGCCGGCACAGTATTACCCTCCTTATTAAACACAAATGTTGAATCGGTATTCCCGAAAACATATGCCCATGGATAACCGTTTCCGTATTGAAACAACCTGGTGATAAATGGCACGTGCTTTATTTTCAATACATTGCCGCTTTTAACCGAATCGCAGTAATAACGTTCATTATAAAATTCGTTGAACTGGTTGATGGTAATGTCTTTATATTGCACCGGTATTTCTACTTCCTGGTACAAATAGTAAGGACAAAAATTAAAATAAGTGAAAGTAACTTCCTTTTGTTTAAAGATACCGTCAATTTTATCGGTACTGTAAAGGATAGGCGTGATCTCAACTTCCTGGTTGTTAGAAAAATCGGCATATGTGGCAATTTCGTAGCGCGGGTCATTATCATGTCCGTCCACATACGAAATCATGTGCGTTGATGCATCTTTTATATCCCAGTTATCCTGGTAACACATGATGTTGATTTTTGAAGTGAATTTGTACGGCGTTACACTTGTAATGTAATCGCCAAAACCAGTATACCTGTTATCGGAAGAATTTTCCAACGTTTTTGAACCCGATTTTGCTGTAGTATATTGAACCCGGTGCCTGATATTGCCATTCACCCTATCCTTGCTGCAACTGAGTAAAAGGTTTACTGCGATAAGTAAACAGAATATTCTTTTCATATTATGACATTTAGGTTTGATTAATTATGTGAATCAAAAAACTGTAAGTTTTTAATGATTAAT
>DGQJ01000167.1 GCA_002389705.1 Bacteroidales bacterium UBA4417 | reverse complement strand
GGATGTGTTGCAACTGATGCTGAACTTGCAGCTAATTTCATGGAATGGACTACCAAAGATAATCTTGGCTACTTTAAAGGAGCTATCGATGAATTAAAAATCTATAATATTGCATTAGCCGACGGACAAGTGTCGAAGCTATACAATGACGAAAAACCTTAATTGGTTGATTTGGGTTACTTGTGTTGAGGGAAAGGCTCATTTATCACTGTTAGCGTTATAGCAGGGAATTGAGCCTTCCCTCTTTATTAAATTGATGATTAGGGTAAAATCCCGCTTATTAATAATCTCTATCTGAAAAAATCTTCCCGCATGAACCGTTTAATCCCCATACTTTTTATTTGCCTCTGGAGCCTTCAGGGCTTAGCTCAAACTGGTCAGCTTGAGATACCAAGGATAAGCCAGATGCCGGATTTGCCTTCACCCCTGTCAATACGTGATTGGGAAACGGTTGCACGCGATTACGACAATTTTGTTTTTGATTTTAATAAAACAGGGCAGTACCTGCCGCTTTCAAAGAATGGCACCCCCGGGCAATTCAATTACACTGATAACACACCGGTTTATATTGACACATATGTTGGTGCCAATAGCCATCTGAACCAGGCTGAAGCCATCAATATCATGCCGGCTGTTGTGGGCGCATCGCTTATCGGAATTAACAAAAGCAGCCAAAGCGGCAAAAACTGGGTAGCTGCTACCAAAGATTTTTTTAACCTGAAAAACGGGCAGAATGTTTACCTGAACAATTATTCAACAAAGTCGGGGAACGACTGGTGGTACGACGTTATGCCAAATGTATATTTTTACCAGCTAAAGGCACTGTATCCCGGCTCTGTTCCCGAATTCGATAACCAGTTTGTTACGGTTGCCGACCGTTGGCTGTATTGTACAAAACAGCTGGGCGGGAATTCGACACCTTGGGCTATCCCGAACATGAATTACCGCGCTTTTAACCTGGGTACCGGTTTGCCGCTTACAACAGGAGTACCGGAGCCTGAATCAGCCGGAAGCATTGCCTGGTTACTCTATAATGCCTACCTCGAAACCGGCAGCAGGAAGTATTGGTATGGCGCACAACAGGCCATGGATTTCCTGACAGGATTTTCCTCAAATCCTTCATACGAACTTCAGTTGCCTTATGGTACAATTACGGCAGCCCGAATGAATGCCGTTGAAGGAACAAACTACCCTTTACAAAAATTACTCGATTGGTGTTTCAATAAAGGCGACCTCAGGGGTTGGGGAGCCATTGTCGGGAATTGGGGCGGGTACGATGTTTCGGGCCTTATTGGCGAAGCCAACGATAACGGTAACGATTATGCTTTTATAATGAATGGCTTTCAGCAGGCTGCAGCCCTGGCTCCCCTGCCCAAATACGACAAGCGGTACGCCCGCGCTATTGCCAAATGGATTCTTAATATTACAAATGCCAGCCGAATGTTTTACTGGAATGCGCTGCCCGAAAACCTCCAGGATTCCTACGCCTGGGCTTCAGTAAACGATCCTGCTGCGTGCATTCCCCACGAATCAATGAAACAGGTGTGGACAGGAAAAACACCTTTTGCAACGGGTGATGCACTTAAAGGCGGCTGGGCTGCAACCAACCTTTCACTTTACAGTGGCTCAAGCGTTGGTTATCTTGCAGCGGTGGTACAAAAAACCAATATCCCTGAGATCCTCCGGATCGATCTGAACAAAACTGATTTTTATGGCGACAACGCTTTTCCTACCTACTTGTATTTCAATCCTACTCCTGCTACCAAACAGGTCGATGTTACCCTTCCGCAAGGTACATTTGGCATTTATGAAGCAATAACGGAAACAACACTATTTACTTCAGCCTCCGGCACCATTCAGCTCACTATACCTGCGGGTGAAGTGCGGATGATCAGGCTCTTTAGCGCTGGAGCAACTCCGGAAGCACGTGGAAATAAACTTTACCTGGGCAACAAAGTTCTTGATTATCATTACCAGTATGGCTATTCTGGTAATTTACGCATCAAGTCCATTGCAACCAGCCAAAATCCGGTATTAGCCAATGCCGGTTTCACTGCCTATTGTGAGCCTGGCAATGTAAAACCCGGTAAAACCGTACAATACGAATGGTTTCTTGACGATGTGCTGATTCCTGGCAAGGATCAACCCCAGGTTTCTTTATCTGCACCTCAGGCTCCTTCTCAGCCGATATTGAAATGCCGCATAACTTCAGATGGAGAAATCGCTGAAGACACCCTGCATCTGAAGGTTTTAGTCCACTTTCCCACACCGCCGGTGGTAACCGGGATAATGGCTTCATCAAAATACAGCGCAGTGAATGCCCCGAACACTTTTACAGCAATTGTTACGCCTTCGGAAGGCGAAATTCTAACCTGTTTTTGGAGCGCTTCCACCGGACAGCTGGAACAGAACTCCGGAAAAACGGTTACATGGCAAGCCCCGGCCACGCCCTCGGTAAACACCATCACGCTTAAAGTAACCAATCAGGATTTGCTCTCTACAACGGTATCAACCTCTATTCTGGTGAAAGATACAGCCTTTGCCCAACAGGCTCCACTGATTTATTATCCTTTTGATTTTGATACCCAAAATGCTACCGGCAACCGTTTCCACGCCACAGCAACAGGCGTAACCAAAACCGACGATTCCCGTGGTGTGCCGGGGCTGGCTTACCAGTTTACGTCAGGGTCGAACATCATTTATACCGAAAATCAACCCGACCTCAACTTTACAGGCGCGGTTACGCTGAGTTGCTGGATGAAATGCAGCCAGTTTGATTCGGAAAGATTCATTATTTCGCATGGATCGTGGCAACAACGGTACAAAATTTCAATTACACCCGAAGGACGAATACGCTGGACGATAAAGACAAGCACTGGAGTTTCTGACCTTGATGGTTCAGCCCCGATTGAACTGAACCGCTATTACCATATCGTAGCAGTATACACCGGCTATTCCATGGAACTTTATGTAGACGGAGCGCTCGACACCTTCAAAGCCCTTACCGGCGACATTCAACCTTCAACCAAACCGCTTACCATAGGCCGGATGGATAACGTGGAAACCCAATACGCGCTTCGCGGAAGCATTGACGAAGTAAAAGTTTGGGATAAGGAAATACCTGTTCCGCAGATCGAAAAATTAAAAAATCTTTGGTTAACCTCCGCCGGTATTGAAGAAGATAATTATACTGCCGAAATATATCCAAATCCGGCTGATGATTTTATTATGGTGCAAATGAAAGTCGCAGCAGAGGTACAAAGCATCAGTCTGTGCAACATCAGTGGACTCGAAACAAAAGATTATAAAGTAAGCCTTCAGCCAACCAGAATTGATATTGAAGTATCGAAAGTAAAACCTGGTATGTACCTGCTTCGGGTGATTCTGAAAGACGGACGGGTTATCATGAAGAAAGTATGTATCGTGTAAGCAAACCAAGATTTTATAACAGTTTGCTTCAAATACATTGAATTTCCGGACAGCAACTGAAATGGCAGGATTTCTTACACCCTGATTTTAAAAAACCGTCATCAGAATTTCATTTCAGGGATTTCTCCTTCCACCTGCAGCGGGGCGGCTGTAGCTTTTACAATATCATCAACACTCAGGCCCGGGGCACGTTCCACCAGTTTAAATCCGTTTTCAGTAATATCAATAACCGCCAGGTCAGATACAATGCGTTTCACACATTTTATCCCGGTGAGCGGCAAGGTGCATTGTTTCAGCAGTTTCGATTCCCCATCCTTGCTGCAATGCTGCATGGCTACAATAATATTTTTGGCCGAGGCTACCAGGTCCATGGCACCGCCCATGCCTTTCACCATTTTGCCGGGAATTTTCCAGCTGGCTATATCGCCTTGTTCCGATACTTCAAAAGCACCAAGTACCGTTAAATCCACATGCCCGCCACGGATCATGGCAAAACTCATAGATGAATCGAAAAAGGCAGCACCCTCAATCACGGTTACGGTCTGTTTGCCTGCATTTATCAGGTCAGCATCCACTTCGTCGGGAAATGGGAAGGGCCCCATGCCCAGGATGCCATTTTCCGACTGCAGTATTACCTGCATGCCTTCGGGGATGTAATTGGCAACCAGGGTGGGAATTCCGATGCCAAGGTTAACATAATATCCATCGCGTAGTTCCTGTGCGATGCGCTGTGCGATTTGTTCTTTGGTGAGGGCCATTATATTTTGATTTTATAAGAAGGGGCGAGGGGTGAAAAGCGAAGGGGTGAAAGTACCCGAGACTTATTTTCCCTCTTTGACTTCCTGTTTATATTCGGCAGATTTCTTGATAACCCAGTTATCAGCATCATTAATCATGATAACCAGTTGGCTGAGGATATGATCATACTTTTCAGTAAGATCCTTTACTTTTTCTTCTTCGAGGTATTCACACCGGAGAGCGAACTCCAGCCAGATTTGTGTTTCACAGGCTTCGGCTTCCGAATCACCAATTTTGGCAATAAATGCTGCCCTATATCTCCTTTTCCTCCACGCTTCTCCAATATTTGCACAAACCGACCGAGACGATCTCCTCATCTGATCAGTTAAAGAATATTTTCCTTCAGCAGGAAATGATTTTGAAAGCTGAAAAATATCCATTGCTGCATCCATGGCAGCCTGATAAACTCTTAAGTCGCGATAACTCTGAATTTTCATTGTCTCGAATATTTTTTATCTGTAACCCTTTTCCCCGATCACCAATCACCGATCCCCTCTCAACATTTCGCTCATCGCCGCTGCACCTCTCGCCCAATCTCCCCACGATATTATGCTCCTCGCCACTTCGCCCCTCACCCGATCGCCCTTCTCCTCGTCACCTCGTCACCTCAGCCCTCCCGTTCTCTCACGGTGATTCGTTCAATTCTCTTCTCATAATCCACCCCCTGGAAAATACGTTGCACAAAAATTCCGGGTGTATGAATAAAGTTGGGATCGAGTGTACCGGCGGGTACGAGTTCTTCAACTTCGGCAACGGTAATTTTTCCTGCCATGGCCATAGGATGGTTGAAATTGTTGGCGGTTTGTTTATAAACCAGGTTTCCCATGGTGTCGCCTTTCCAGGCTTTTACAAAAGCAAAATCGGCTTCGAGCGCGGTTTCCAGCAGGTGCGGCTTGCCATTCAGCATCCTGATTTCCTTGCCGCCGGCTACCTCGGTGCCTGCCCCGGCCGGAACATAAAATGCAGGGATACCGGCACCTCCTGCACGGCAGCGCTCAGCAAGGGTGCCCTGAGGTATCAATTCAACTTCGAGCTCGCCTGCAAGCAATTGCCGTTCAAACTCTGAATTTTCGCCTACATACGACGAAATCATCTTCCGGATCTGCCTGTTTTGCAACAAAATGCCCAGTCCGAAATTATCAACCCCGGCATTATTCGAAATACACGTTAACCCGCTGATACCACTTTCGGACAATGCCCTGATCGCATTTTCGGGGATCCCGCAAAGCCCGAAACCTCCTACCATTAATGTCATCCCGGCCTTAACCCCGGCAATGGCTTCGGCGGCATTATTTACAACCTTGTTCATAAAGTTTTTTGTATTAAAGATATACTTTTTCTTAAAGACATTTCAATTTCTTTTATCACGACTATCATTAAAAAATTCATCCACCACCTCGTTAAACCGCTTCTTATGATCAATAAGGGTTCCATGACCCGAATTGGGCACTATCCAGAGAAATGCCCCGGGTATAGATTTCGCGATAAGCATGGTATGCTCGGTAAGAATAAGATCGTGGTCGCCACCAATTACCAGCGTTGGGCATTTGATTTGTTTAAGTTGCTGAACGGTAATGTTGGGTTGAAACAAATCCAGCCCCACAAGTTTACGCGCATGAATATTTTCGGGGGTCTGGGGCATTTTGCCCAGGGTGTCATAATAATTATAACCCCACATATAATCAGGACCACTTATGGCAGAACTGTCGGGCCAGAGGTTGGCGCCGGTAATGGCAAGCTTTTTAACTTTTTCGGGGTGACGGATGGCTAACAGCAATCCATTTATACCGCCATCGCTCCAGCCCAATACATTGCAGGAGTCAATCCGAAGCTTATCCAATAAAGCGCTGAAATCGTCGGCCATCATTTCGAAACTGAGTGTATCCTGCAAATCAACTGACTTTCCCTGTGCACGGCTGTCGACAGCAATTACTTTGTATTTAGTTGAAAAATAAGGGATCTGGTTTTCAAAACTACTGATAGATCCTCCATTCCCGTGTATCATCAGTAAGGGTTCGCCCTGCCCGTAGATTTCGTAATACAGCTTGATACCGTTAACCTTAAGATATTTCCCGACAACTTTGTTATTGCCGAAGGCGGCTGAATCAAGTACAGTTTGCGCAAGCGAAATGTGGAAACAAGCGAGGAGGATGAAGGCGGAAAACAAGGATTTCATGAATGGTGGGATTGATGGGATTGATGAGATAGAAGGGATTGCGGGGGATTATCGAAAATTCTTTGGATGGTAAAATGATTATGACATTTGTTTGCGCATGCTGCTCAATATTTTCAGAATTTCAAGACTTTCAAGATGCAGATTTTTGACTAAATCAGCCTCCATAATTTTTGCAGATAGTATCAAATCGAGCCACATCTCAGCTTCATCGGCCTCTTCAACAGAGATAGATAATTTGCTGAAAAATTCTGCTTTGGACCTACCTCTTAATGCAGCACGATAATTAGCATATGCTGATGTACCAGCTTTCGTCAGTTGGTAATTCAGTACCCGGGATTGGGGATTATCAGGAAATAATGAAGAAAGTTCCAAAATTTTACAGGCAAATTCCTTTAACCTATCCCTTAAACTAATTTTGAAATTGATCCAATCCTCTTTTTCCATTGTATAATACTTTTATATTTTGGGGCCAAGAAAAATCCCACCTTGGTCTATTAATAACCATCCAAAAAACTCAGTAGCTATGCATAACAACAACTCTGACAGCGTTATCGGGTTAAGACATATTTCAAGAGCAACAATTCAAATAATCCCAAAGACATCAATCTCCCCAATCCCATCAATCTCTTCAATCCCATCAATCTCCTCAATCTCCTCAATCCCATCAATCCCCCCCCCGCTAACACCCAATATACCTCGAAATCACCAGCCTTTGTATTTCCGAGGTTCCTTCGCCGATTTGAAGCAGGCGCTGGTCGCGGTAAAAACGTTCAACCGGGTAATCTTTCATCAACCCGTAGCCCCCGTGTATCTGCACAGCTTCGTCGGCAACTTCCTTTGCAATTTCCGAACAATATAACTTCGACATGGCTGCCTCTTTGGCAAATGGCAGGTGGTTATCTTTCAGCCAGCAGGCTTTATACAGCAATGTACGTGCCAGCTCAATTTTGGTTGCCATATCTGCCAGTTTAAAGCTGATAGCCTGGAACTTGGATATGGGCTGCCCGAATTGCTTCCGTTCCTGAGCATAGCTGAGCGCCATTTCGAAAGCACCCTGCGCACAACCCAGGCCCATAGCCGCAATGGACAAGCGACCATTATCTAGTGTGCTGAGCATGATGCGTGATCCGTCGCCCACTTTGCCCAGTACATTTTCGTAAGGCACACGGCATTCGTCGAAAAACAACTCGGCTGTATCGCTGGCACGCCACATCATTTTGCCATGCATGGCCCGGCTCGTAAAACCGGGCGTATCTTTTTCGACAATAATGGTGGTAAATTCTTTTTTCCCGCCTGATTCGCCGGTAACCGCCTGCACTGTAACCCCGGCCGAAATGTCGGCAGCACCATTGGTAATAAATATTTTTGACCCGGTGATTACCCATTTCCCGTTTTCGATATGTGCTTTAGTATGCGTAGCACGCGAATCGCTTCCGGCATCGGGTTCGGTAAGCCCGAAAGCCCATAACGCCTCGCCGGTACAGAGTTGTGGGATATATTTCTTTTTTTGTTTTTCGGTTCCGTAATACACAAGCGGGCCAATGCCCAGCGAGTTGTGAGCAGCAATTGTGGCCGCCTGCGATCCATCGACCCGCGCAAGTTCCTCCACTGCAATAATATACGACAGGGTATCCATGCCCGAGCCGCCATAGTCAGCCGGCGTATTGATACCCAATAAACCAAGTTCACCCATTTTCAACGTTATTTCGGGCGAGAACCGTCCTTCGTCGTCTAGTTCGCGGGCAATCGGTTTTATTTCGCGCTCGGCAAAATCGCGCACTGCCTTACGTATATTCTGATGTTCTTCTGAGAGTTGAAAATCCATGGTTAAGTTTCTTTCTTAGTGTTTAATGATTAGGTGACATTGGTTAAACAAACAAAAGTGATTTCTGCTCATTTTATTCTGATTTTTCTGTAATCGATAAGGTGATCCATACCAGCCAAAGCAACAGGTTAATAATAAGGGCAGCAAGCGGGTAAATAAATGCAATAGCCGTGGCAGCGGTATATACTACAAAACCCAGCTTGGTCGATCGCCATATTTTATCAATATGATCGGCATTTACAGCACTGTGCAGCAACACCTTTGGTTTAAAAACAGTGAACAGCAACAGGTTCCAGCCAATGGAATTAACAACTCCGCCAAAACAGTAAAAAGCAACAGCGGGTTTCAGGTAAGCTGTACCAATATACTCAGATAGCAGTGCCGTTGGAAAAGGCATAAACGTAATGGTAAGCAGCAGGAAACCATTGGCGTATAAAAACGGGCGCGAAGATTTATCGATTACATTAAAAAGATAATGATGATTAACCCACGACACGAGTATGATTCCAAAGCTGAGCAGGAATGCGAAATACGAGGGCCAAAGTTGTATCAATGCCCTCCACAGGTCAGATACCGAATGGATATTTTGGTGCTCAGGCACCTTCAACTCCAAAATAAGCAGCGTAATGGCAATTGCAAAAACCCCATCGCTGAAAGCTTCAATTCTTGCATTTTCTTTCATATACAGCTGTTCTTAGATTTGTTTTCCCTTTTTAAAGCACAAAGCCAGGCCGGCTAAATCTTAAACTTCAGGACCTCATACGATGGC
Source organism: Bacteroidales bacterium UBA4417 (assembly GCA_002389705.1). Classification (GTDB taxonomy): domain Bacteria; phylum Bacteroidota; class Bacteroidia; order Bacteroidales; family UBA4417; genus UBA4417. Next base: position 1,237 of record DGQJ01000167.1, on the reverse strand, counting down.
TGATAAATGAATCAGCGTTGCATTGCTGTCCACCACGTCGCCGGCGGCAACAGTTACCCTGTCGACCCGGGCATGAACCGGGCTATGTATATTGTTTTCCATTTTCATGGCTTCAACCACCAGCAGCAAGTCTCCCTTAGCTACCACATCGCCCGGCTTAACATGAAGTTTAATCACCTTACCCGGCATGGGCGAGGTAATATTGCTGCCGCTTTCGCCCAACGCCCGGGTTGCAGGAACAAAATCGCCGGCAGCCGGAAGTACATCGTGGCGGATGACTTCGAAAACAAACGTATTGTAACTTACCACCACCCTGCCCGCTTCGGGATGCGAAACAAAAACGGTATAGGGTTCGCCATCGAGCTGTATTCCGAGCTGATTTTTATCGGCAAAAACTTCGAAACGTACCAACGACTTTTTACCCCCCACTTCAACCGAAAGCTCGTTTGCACCAATGCTGCCAAGCAGGCAGGTATAGTTTTTCCCATCGAGCATTAGCTCGGGTTGCATCAGCATCCGCCAGTAGCCAATGGTCTTCCAGATTGAATTTTCATCCTTACCAGGCAGGGGATTCTCTTTCGCATCAATGGGCTTACTGATTAAGGCGGCTGCCAGCGGAAGCATAACGGGGACCGCTTCACGTTCTTTTGCAATGTCGGCCAGCAATGCGGCAGTATGTTCGCTGCAAAACTTGGTTGAGATGGTATTTCGGATAAAATCAGCATGTTGCAAAATGGCATACATATAGCTGATATTGGTCCCGATACCATGAATACCGTAATGTTGCAGGGCATCGAGCATATGGTTGCGGGCCTCTTCGCGGTTTTTGCCATACGTAATCAGCTTGGCGATCATCGGATCAAAAAAACTGCTCACCTGGTAAGGTTTGTTCATGGCCTCATCAACCCGTATGTAATCACCTTCAGGTTTCTGATAGAGCGACAATTTGCCGGGTGAAGGTAAAAAGTCGCTGGCCGGGTCTTCGGCATAGATACGACATTCGAAAGCATGCCCCGATTGACGGAGGTCTTCCTGCCTGAGTCGTAATGACTCTCCGGCAGCAATAAGCAACTGTTCCTCAACAGTATCAATACCGGTAGTAAGTTCCGTTACCGGGTGTTCCACCTGTATGCGGGTGTTCATTTCGAGGAAATAAAAATCAAGGTTTTTGTCTACCAGGAACTCGATGGTTCCGGCGCCCGAGTATTTAATGGCTTTACCTATGGCTACAGCAGCT
>DGQJ01000234.1:3649-3987 GCA_002389705.1 Bacteroidales bacterium UBA4417 | reverse complement strand
GTAGAGGAAAGTAAAAAGATTGTGCAGCTTGTATCGCCGGGATTTTACCCAAAACTTATTCGGAACGACATTACATCCGACAAACCTTTCCTGGTGATCAAAAGCAACGAAATGCTTACCGGCAACGAGGAATACCTGCTTGCAAAATGTAAAGAAATATACAGGAATGATGAATTTTCTTTATTTGAACTTTCTAAGAATGCCTTGTTTGAGAATACGGCAAAATCCGAAATAACAGCGTTTGAAAATATTAAAAATACCTTGAAACCCAAAAATGGGTTTCTGGTTACAGATACCGCCTCTTTTATGTATTACAATAGTTTCGACGACAGGAAGAC
>DGQJ01000234.1:0-3610 GCA_002389705.1 Bacteroidales bacterium UBA4417 | reverse complement strand
CCAGCGATACTTACTATACAACGGTTTGTTTACCGGAGCAGTGCGAAACGATTTTTGGAAACTGGTCGATGGTCGAACTCAGGTTTACCGTGAACAACCCGGGTAACGAGGTTTGCATTGCTACCAAAGGAAAGGATGATGATTCAAAAATACCTTTACTGGCCGACGATATTCTGATCAGGGAATCGAATACTGATGTGTATCGGGTCGACAAGATAGCAGCTGGCAAACCTGCCCTACTTTTTAAAAATAATCATTACATAGAAGTAAAGTAGCCTCTCCAACAAAGGCAAAATCAACCAAAACCAATCAAAGCAGAGGTACTCTTCACTTTTCACTGTTCACTATTCCTGTCATTGCGAGCGAAGCGAAGCAACANNAAGCAACACTGTCATTGCGAGTGAAACGAAGCAACACAATTCACTTTAAAAGCCAAAGCCCCGCCGAAGCAGGGCTTTGAAGCATTTTACAAAAGGCTGGCTGTAGCTTAGTACATTCCGCCCATACCGCCCATGCCCGGATTTGGCATAGCTGGTTCTTTATCATCTTTAGGTTCGTAAATCACACACTCGGTGGTGAGTAACATACCTGCGATAGACGAAGCATTTTCGAGGGCAACGCGGGCAACCTTAGTCGGGTCGATTACACCGGTGGTATACAGGTTTTCGTACTCTTCGGTGCGGGCGTTGAAACCGAAATCTTCCTTACCGTCTTTTACTTTCTGAACTACGATGGAGCCTTCGAGACCGGCGTTGGCAACAATCTGGCGAAGTGGTTCTTCGAGCGCACGTTTCACGATGCGTACTCCCAGTTCTTCGTCTTCGTTGTCGGTTTTTACGTTTTCGAGCACGCTGATGGCACGGATATAAGCAACACCGCCTCCTGGAATAGTTCCTTCTTCGATGGCAGCGCGGGTAGCGTGCAATGCATCGTCGAAACGATCCTTTTTCTCTTTCATTTCAACTTCGCTGGCAGCACCCACATAGATAACTGCTACACCACCGCTCAATTTAGCCAGGCGCTCCTGCAGTTTTTCGCGATCGTAGTCGGAAGTTGTGGTTTCAATCTGTGCTTTGATCTGGCTCACGCGTGCAGCAATATTTTCGCTGGCGCCTTTACCGCTTACAATGGTTGTGTTATCCTTGTCGATATTGATTTTTTCAGCTTGTCCAAGGTAGCTCAGGTCAGCATCTTCGAGGCGGTAACCCTGCTCTTCCGAAACCACGGTTCCACCGGTGAGGATAGCGATATCCTGCAGCATTTCCTTGCGGCGATCGCCAAAGCCAGGAGCTTTTACTGCTGCAATTTTGAGTGAGCCACGGATTTTGTTTACTACCAGTGTTGCAAGGGCTTCACCATCAACATCTTCGGCAATAATGAGCAACGGACGTCCGGTTTGAACTACTTTTTCCAGTACAGGAAGCAGGTCCTTCATGCTGCTCACTTTCTTATCGTGGATCAGGATGAACGGGTTTTCGTAAACCACTTCCATTTTTTCGGCGTCGGTTACAAAATAAGGTGAAATGTAACCACGGTCGAACTGCATACCTTCAACAACTTTTACAGTTGTTTCAATGCCTTTTGCTTCTTCGATGGTGATAACGCCTTCTTTCGAAACTTTTTCCATAGCTTCGGCCAGCAGTTTACCAATGGTTTGGTCGTTGTTTGCCGAAACGGTAGCTACCTGCTGAATTTTTTCGATGCTGTTGCCAACTTCTTTCGATTGTTTTTTGAGGTCGGCTACAACCAGTGCAACGGCTTTTTCGATACCACGTTTCAGATCCATNNAGACCGGTGGTGATGATGGACTGAGCCAGCACGGTAGCGGTAGTTGTACCATCACCTGCAACATCGGCAGTTTTTGATGCAACTTCTTTAACCATCTGTGCGCCCATGTTTTCAACAGGGTCTTTCATTTCAACTTCTTTGGCTACCGAAACACCNNCCTTTTTTCATGCGGTCGCGGGCTTCACTTTCGAAAATTATTTCTTTTCCTTTCATTTCTGAAGATTTTTAAATGTTTATAAATTAAATCACAGCCAGTATGTCGCTTTCGCGCATGATCAGGTAATCCTTACCTTCGATGTTGATTTCGGTTCCGGAATATTTACCGTATAATACCTGGTCGCCAACTTTAACTGTAAGCGGCTCATCTTTTTTACCGTTTCCGATAGCTACAACTGTACCTTTCTGTGGTTTTTCCTTAGCGGTGTCGGGAATGATAATACCACCTGCTGTTCTTTGTTCGGCTGCTGCCGGCTCAACCAATACGCGGTCGGCCAAAGGCTTAACATTTACCTGTGCCATGTTTTAGATTTGATTTTTATGTTAACGATTAATTTATTTTATCTGAGATGCTGTTGCAACAGTCATAATCCGTGCCAAACTACACCCTGTCAGCCTCAAAACCAGCCGGCGATATAACTGTATTCTCATGACAATAAACAGTTTACGCACATTTTTGATTTTTACCCTTTGTACAAATCGGCACAATTGCAACGGGCAAAAAAAAAGAATGTCAGAATGTATGTGACATTCTGACATTCAAAAAAGTATTTTAGGTGTCGATTATTTCTCTTCTTTCGGGGCGGATTGGAAATCCTTAACCGGCTGTGCGTTTTCGTCGATATTCTGACGGAGTTCGGTATCAGCAGTTCCTGCTTTACCACCACCACGCGGGATAACGGCAATTGAAACAAGGCTCAGAACCAGGATAGCGATAGCTAAACCCCATGTAAATTTTTCGAGGAAATCGGCTGTTTTGCGAACTCCCATATATTGGTTTGAAGATGAAAAATTGGAAGCCAATCCACCACCTTTTGAATTCTGAACCAATACCACTAGTACCATGAGCACACAAGCAATCAGGATCAAAACAGAAACAAAAATAAAAGCATTCATACTATCTGGTTTTTATGTATTTATAACAGTGTTACTTACGTTTTTTCTCAATTTCGTCAATTCGGGCTGCAAAGTAACTACTTTTTTCGGGAATAAGCAACATGAGTTTTTCATAAATTTTTACGGCCATGTTAAAAAGCCCCTGCTGCTCGTAAATCTTTGCCAGCGTTTCACTTACAAGGTCCTCGGGAAGGCTTGTACTTTGCCGGGCTTTATCCTCGGGGCTGAAGAATTCGCGCTTTGGCGCACTGATACGTGGCTCCTCGCGTATAAATTTATCAACCAGTTCATTACGGGCAAGTGCCTTCGGGTCGGGAATTTCTTCAGGTTCCGGTTCATTTAGCAGTGCGAAGTTAGTCTCAGTCTCCTGCTCGGTAACCTCGATGGAGCTTAACCGCATAAATATACTATCAATCAGCGGATTATGCTTAACTTGCTCTATTTCCGGCTCCCTGCTCCCAACATCGGTTTCTGCAATTTCATTTAAGACAGTTGTCTGTGTCTCGGTCGCAAGTCCGGTTGAGATTTCCCCAGGGATCACATCCTGATCTACAACTTCTTCATTCGGAACTGAAAGAATGGTTTCTGTTTCCGGAATTTCGCCCGGTGAGGCTACAGGCATTTCTTCTGTTACCGCAATTTCTGCAGGAGTACTGTCTTTGGTTTCGATTTCGCCATACACAGGTTTCACGGGCACCGGCGAACCATC
>DGQJ01000233.1:936-8248 GCA_002389705.1 Bacteroidales bacterium UBA4417 | reverse complement strand
ATAAACTCATGGTCGTGCGACGACATCAGAATGTTACCTTTAAATTTAATCAGCGTGTTGTTAAAAGCTTGTATCGACTCCAGGTCGAGGTGGTTGGTCGGAGTGTCGAGCAGCATTACATTGGCATTGCGGATCATCATACGGGCAATCATACAGCGTACCTTCTCCCCTCCCGACAACACATTGGTCTTTTTAAAGATCTCTTCGCCGGAGAAAAGCATCTTGCCTAGGAAACCCCTGAGGTAGGCTTCGTGGGTGTCGTTCGAATATTGGCCAAGCCAGTCGATCAGGGTCATATCTTTCTGAAATAATTCCTCGTATTCCAGCGGCAGATAAGCTTTCAGAATAGTTTGCCCCCATTCGAAGGTACCACTGTCGGCTGTGTCGTGGCCTTTCAGTATTTCGAAGAGTGCGGTCATAGCCCGTGTATCGCGCGACAGAAAAACGATTTTATCGTCTTTCTGCAAGGTGAAGTTCAGGTTTTTAAACAGCAGTTTGCCGTTCAGACTTTTTGTTAAGCTCTTCACTTCGAGAATATTATTACCCGGTTCGCGTTCGGGCGTAAAAATAATGCCCGGGTATTTACGGGTCGAGGGTTTAATCTCCTCGATATTCAGTTTCTCGATCATTTTCTTGCGGCTGGTGGTTTGCTTCGATTTTGAAGCATTGGCGCTGAAACGGGCAATAAACTCGAGCAATTCCTTTTTACGGTCTTCGGCCTTTTTATTCTGGGCCATTTGCTGGCGTAATGCCAGCTGACTCGACTCGTACCAGAAGGTGTAATTTCCAGCGAATTGCTGTACGCGGTTAAAATCGATGTCAACAATATGGGTGCAGATTGAATCGAGAAAGTGCCTGTCGTGCGATACCACAAGCACCGTATTTTCGAAATTCGAAAGGTAGCCTTCGAGCCAGTTTACAGTTTCAAGATCGAGGTCGTTGGTAGGCTCATCGAGCAGCAGGTTGTCGGGTTTGCCAAAAAGAGCCTGTGCCAGCAGCACTTTAACTTTTTCCTTACCGCTGAGTTCGCTCATCAACGTGTGGTGAAATTCTTCCTTTATTCCTAACCCGCTCAACAGGTTGGCGGCATCGCTTTCGGCATTCCAGCCATCCATTTCTGCAAATTTTTCCTCCAGTTCCGAGGCCCTGTGTCCATCATCTTCGGTGAAATCGGTTTTGGAATATAAGGCATCCTTTTCGTTCATGATGGCCCATAATTTCGTATGACCCATGAGCACTGTGGTAAGTACTGTATAATCGTTGAACTCGGAGTGGTTCTGCCTGAGCACCGAAAGTCTTTCGCCCGACCCAAATGATACGTTTCCGCGGGTACTCTGCAAATCGCCTGACAGCATTTTGATAAACGTTGACTTGCCTGCACCATTGGCACCAATTATTCCATAGCAATTGCCAGGCGTGAATTTCATATTTACATCCTGGAATAATATCCTTTTGCCAAATTGAATAGCCAGGTCCGAAACTGTAATCATTTAATTTTGTGTTTGTTATGTATTTGAAAGCATGCTCCTTTAAAGGGATGCAAAAGTAGTCATTTTTGTCTTATAAATAGCAGACAATGTTGTAGATAATATTTTCGAAAAAACAATCCTGTTAATCACCTCTTCCATTACTTATTAGTTAACTTTGTTTCTTAAGAGAATGATCTTCGGATTTATGTATCTGCTTTTGACGAACCAATAATAACAATTGATATAACATACTTATGTTAGAAAAAATTATTGATTTCAGTATCAGGAATAAACTGATTGTAATCCTTTTCACACTTACAGTCGCTGCATTTGGGATTTATGCCATTATCAGGATTCCGGTAGGAGCTGTGCCTGATATTACCAACAACCAGGTGCAGGTAATTACAACTTCGGGCAACCTGTCGACCCAGGAAATTGAACAGTTTATAACTGCCCCGGTTGAACTTGAAATGGCAAATCTGCCGGGCGTAGTTGAAATCCGATCTATTTCAAAATTCGGATTATCTGTAGTAACTATTGTCTTTAACGACCAGATCGGAACGTATTTACCACGCCAACTGATAGCCGAAAAGATCAAAGCTGCTTCCGCCAATATCCCCGATGGTTTCGGAACTCCTGCTATGGGGCCGATTACTACAGGCCTTGGTGAAATTTATCAGTATATTCTCGATGTAAAACCAGGTTTTGAAGGTAAATATTCGGCAATGGAATTGCGTACAATTCAGGATTGGATTGTAAAACGTCAATTGTCGGGCATTAACGGTGTTGTTGAGGTGAACAGTTGGGGAGGTTACCTGAAACAGTACGAAGTAGCCATCGATCCGGCCCGTATGCGCAGCATGAATGTAACTCTAATGGAAGTGTTCGATGCTCTTGAGGCCAACAACAGCATTTCCGGCGGTGCTTATATCGAAAAAACCAACCAGAGTTATTTTATTCGTGGCGACGGACAGATAAAATCGCTTGAAGATATTGGAGATATAGTCGTTAAAAATACCGGAGGAATTCCGGTCCTGGTCAAAGATCTGTCAGTAGTTCATTTCGGCTACGCAAATAGGTTTGGCGCGATAACAGCAAACGGACAGGGCGAAAAAGTCCTCGGACAGGTGATGATGCTGAAAAACGCCAATTCGAAACTGGTGATCAATGAAGTTAAAAAACGGGTTGCCGAAGTTCAGAAAAACCTCCCCGAAGGCGTGTTTATCAATCCGATTCTGGAGCGTAGCGAACTGATATCAAGGACGTCATTTACTGTGGTCGAAAACCTAGTTTTAGGCTGCCTGATTGTTATACTGATTGTGATTCTTCTTTTAGGGAATGTTCGTTCGGCTCTTGTAATTGCATCCATGATTCCGCTGGCATTGCTTTTCACCATTTCGATGATGTATGTTTTCGGAATTGATGCCAACCTTATGAGCCTTGGTGCCCTCGACTTTGGGATTATAATTGATGGTGCCGTAATTATTGTTGAATTTATTGCGATACGAATAACATCAGGTAAAGCCGCATTTAACCGGTTACAAGGTGATGAACGACAGGTTTTAATAGATAAAATTACATTTAAAGGAGCTTCGCGGATGATGAGTTCGGCTATTTTCGGACAAGTCATTATCCTTATTGTTTTTATTCCTATTCTATCACTCAGCGGTGTCGAAGGCAAAATGTTCCGACCCATGGCACTGTCATTTAGCTTTGCTATTGTCGGGGCAATGATTTTGGGATTGACCTGGCTGCCTGTTGCAGCTTCGCTTTTTCTGCGTCCGGAAAAAGAACATAAATTTAATCCATCCCGCTGGATTATGAACCTGGCTTACCGCACCTATACTCCAGCCATGCGGTGGTCGTGCAATCACAAGCGGATTGTTTTAGGTGCAGCATTAATGTCATTGGTTTTAACAGGTTTTGTATTTTCAAAAATGGGTGGTGAATTTGTGCCTACGCTTGATGAAGGTGATTTTGTGATTCAACCTGTACTGAAAACGGGTACATCCCTTTCCAAAACAGTAGAAATGACTACACGAATGGAAAATATCCTTATCAAAGCTTTTCCTGAAGTGGATCAGATTGTTTGCCGGATCGGAGCCGCGGAAGTTCCTACCGATCCTATGTCGATGGAAGAAATTGATATGATAATAAAGCTGAAGCCGCGAAAGGAATGGGTTTCGGCTGAAAGCAAGGAAGAACTTGCCGATAAATTCAAGGAGGCTTTATCTGTAATTCCGGGTATAGAGTATGAGTTTACCCAACCTATTGAAATGAGATTCAATGAACTGATCACAGGTGTAAGGGCTGACATTGCCGTTAAAATATTTGGCGAAAACCTGGATTATCTGAATAAAAAAGCCATTGAAATTAAGAGCCTTATCGAAGATGTACCCGGCGCCGCCGATGTTATACTTGAAAAAACTGCCGGCCTGCCACAAATGAGCGTGAAATACAACCGGAGTAAAATTGCCTATTATGGCCTGGATTCCAAAACACTGAACCGCTATCTGGCCATGGCTTTCGGCGGCGAAACCGCGGGAATAGTTTTTGAAGGCGAAAAGCGTTTTGATATGGTTATCCGATTGCAAAAACAGGACCGTAAGGATATCGACAATATACGTAACCTGCAGGTCCCGTTACTCAACGGCGAGCAGATTCCGCTGAATGAGTTAGCCGATATTACATTTGATGAAGGTCCGGCCAAAATTTCGCGCGACAATACGCATCGCCGGGTAGTGGTAAGTGTGAATGTGCGTAACCGCGATTTGCAATCGGTGGTTGAAGATATTCAGAGTAAGATTGATAAAAATATCTCCTTGGAACCCGGCAATTATATTTCGTATGGCGGACAGTTCGAAAACCTGAAAAATGCAACCAACCGGCTTATGTTTGCTGTTCCGATTGCCTTATTGCTGATTTTTATCTTCCTGCATTTTGCCTTCAAATCGTTCAAAGACGCAATAATGATTTTTACCGCTGTTCCCCTTGCAACTGTTGGCGGAGTTTTATTTCTCTGGATGCGGGGAATGCCATTCAGCGTTTCGGCAGGTATAGGCTTTATAGCACTGTTCGGAATTGCGGTACTCAACGGAATTGTACTTATCGAACACCTGAAAGAACTTCAACATGGAGGAATGAAGGATATGCGTGAACTTATCCTGAAAGGAACCAGGGATCGTCTACGACCTGTTATTTTAACAGCTGCAGCGGCAGCCCTGGGTTTTTTACCGATGGCTATTTCAACCGGGTCGGGTGCTGAAGTGCAGCGCCCATTAGCCACAGTTGTAATTGGTGGATTAATAACTTCAACTTTACTTACTATGATAGCATTGCCCTTGCTTTTTGAAATTTTCAATACTGTTACCGGCATTCAGCTATGGCCGTTAAAATTCATCCGGAAAGCAAAACCACTTGTTATTGGCTTGATTTTATTGACTTTTTCAGCTGTATCGTATGGACAAACAAAACAGATCAGCCTTGAGGACGTTATTCAGATGGCTGTGCAAAACAACAGGGAAATAAATGCCTATGCGTTGAAGATAGACGAAAGTAACGCGCTTAAACAATCCGCGTTTTCGATAGACAAAACTCTGGTTTATTATGGAAAAGATCAGAACAATATTGCCGAGAATGGCTATCCGCTCAATGTTTTTGGTGTGGAGCAGAATTTCAACTTCCCCACTTTATACGCGGCCCAGAAAAAGGCAAATACAATCAGCGTTTCAATGGCTGAAACAGAGTTCTACAGGCGTAAGCAGTTGCTCACAAAGGAAGTTTCGCAAGCATGGTATGAAATTATTTACCTGATGAATAAACAAAGGATTTATCAGAAAATTGACAGTATGTACAGTGGATTTATCCGGATTGCCGATAAGCGTTATCAGAAAGGGGATATCAGCCGGCTGGATATGCTCAACTCAACCGCTAAACAGCAGCAGATAAAAGTGTTACTGAACGAATTAAAATATAGCCTTGCCAACGAAAATCAAAAATTACGGGCACTTATTCAATCCGACAGGGCAATTGATGTTGCTTTGCAAAACCTTGACTTGGTAAAAATCAGGGACGTTATTCCCGATTCCACTGCAGGGATGCAGCTGCTGCGAATGCAAACCGATTATCAGATTGCAATGCTTAAGGTGGAGCGCAACCGTTTGTATCCCGACATTTCGCTTGGTTATTTTAATGGAACAAATTCCTATGCGGGCTCTAAAAACTACCAGGGTTTTCAGTTTGGCCTCGGCATCCCTCTGTTTTTCAGCGAACAGAATGCAAAAATTAAGGCAGGCAAAATTGCTGTGGAGATAAACGAAAATATGAAGGCCAGTGAATTGTCGATCCTTAAAGCAAAACAAGCCTCTTTGCTGAATGAATTAAGGAAATACCAGGAATCCATTGATTATTATACCGCTTCAGGAAAACAGCTGAGTGAGGAAATAATCCGTACAACTGAACGAACCTATACGTTGGGCGAAATTGACTTTTTTCAGTTTGTTATGAGTATTGAAAACGCGTTATCCATAACCCGTGATTATTATGAAAATGTTTCGAAATACAACTATCTGGCACTTGAAATCAATTATTTAACCCGCTAAAACAACTAAAATGAATTTATATACTTACTTCAGAATTATTCCTTTCGCATTGATTTTGCTGGCAACCGGATGTGGAAAATCAACAAAAACCACTGAAGATGCCACAGCCGAAACAGATCAGCTGATAAAAATTACAATCAACCAGTTTAAGTCGGACAGCATGGCGATTGGGACAATAAGTACTCAGACTTTCGAGGACGAAGTCCGTTGCAACGGATACATAACCGCAGCGGCTAACGGAATGGCTCAGGTAGGCACCCCGATCGCTGGAATAGTTGAATCCGTAAACTGTTCGATGGGTAGTTTTGTAAAAAAAGGTCAAACGCTATGCATGATTTCGGGAAATGACCTGATGGCTATGCAACAGGAATTTGCAGAAACTTCAGCCAGGCTCAGGCGGCTTAAATCTGATTATGAAAGAAGTAAATCGCTCTACGATGAAAAGATTGGCGCGGAGAAAGATTTTATCGCTACCGAAAGCGAATACAAGGCTACGAAGTCAAAATACCTTTCATTGAAATTAAGATTAGAACTTCTGCGATTAAATGTTGCAAAGATTGAAGCCGGCGATCTTTACGCTTCATTCTCAGTAATCAGCCCGATAAACGGATATATCACAAAGCAGAACCTTGTACTGGGTCAGTTTATTGAGCAGCAGAAATTACTAGTTGAGATCGTGGATATAAACCAACTGCAAATTCAGCTTTCCGTATTCGAAAAAGATATTGCCAAATTAAAAGCGGGCCAAACCGTGAATTTCAGTTCACCTGGTGAAAATTCATTTGCGAACAAAGCTACACTCGTATCCATCGGCAAAGCTGTAAATCCCGACACAAAAACAATTACCTGTATTGCCGCAATTAAAAATGGCCAGCAAAACAACCTGATAAACCAATCATATATCGAAGCTTTAATTGCTGTAAACAGCAGTGAAGCAAGGGCTTTACCAAGCGAAGCACTGATCAAATCAGGAAAAGATTATTATGTACTTCTTATTGAGAAATCAGATAATGAAGCCTATTACCTGCACAAACAAAAAGTAAATATTGGCAGGATATCAAAAGGATTTATCGAAATAACTAATAATACTGATCTTACAAAAGTGCTGGTTAAAGGAGCATATAATTTAACAGCACAATAGATTTCTGAAAACTCCAGTTAATTAAAGGTATATTAATCTCATATTCTTTATCCAGAAGACGAAGGCACAAAAGCTGGTTTGTTCGTTTATTTATCGTTCGA
>DGQJ01000233.1:0-899 GCA_002389705.1 Bacteroidales bacterium UBA4417 | reverse complement strand
AAATCAACCCCATGTTAAACCGGCCGTACCGGAAGGCCACAAAGAATAAAAATTATGAGTAACGACGTTAACGTTAACGACGAAGTAAACAATGTTGAAGAAACAGCTGAAGTAGCAGCCACCGAAACAGTTGAAACTCCTGTAGCTGAAGTAGTTGCAAAAGCACCTAAAGCACCTGAGGCACCTGCTGCCCCTGCTGAATTCGACTGGAATGCTATCGGAAAGAAACATGAAGCTTATGCTCCCGCTGACCGCCAGCGTTTAGAAGACATTTACGACAAAACCCTCAGTTCAATCGGTGACCACGAAGTACTGGATGGCCTGGTAGTAGGACTTACCAGCCGCGAAGTAATCGTAAACATCGGTTTTAAATCGGATGGTGTAATTCCTGTATCGGAAGTACGTTACAATCCTGATCTTAAAGTGGGCGACCGCATTGAGGTTTATGTTGAAAACCAGGAAGATTTGGGCGGACAGCTACAGCTTTCACATAAAAAAGCCCGTATCCTCCGTTCGTGGGAGCGTGTTAACAGCGCTTTCGAAACACAGGAAATTATCAACGGTTTTGTTAAATGCCGTACCAAAGGTGGTCTTATTGTCGACATCTTCGGTATCGAGGCATTCTTACCCGGCTCACAGATTGACGTTAAGCCTATCCGCGACTACGATCAGTATGTTGAGAAGGTTATGGAATTCAAAATCGTTAAGATCAACCACGAATACAAAAATGTGGTTGTTTCGCACAAAGCACTTATTGAAGACGAACTTGAAGCTCAGAAAATCGAAATTATTTCGAAACTCGAAAAAGGCCAGGTTCTCGAAGGAATCGTTAAAAACATCACTTCGTACGGTGTATTTATCGACCTGGGCGGTGTTGACGGTCTTATCCACATCACCGA
>DGQJ01000341.1 GCA_002389705.1 Bacteroidales bacterium UBA4417 | reverse complement strand
TTATTCCAATCATGGCTATTTCATCTGTTATTATTTATTTTTTACGGGTCAGATGGAATTATTCGCATCTTGCTTAATTCCAAAGGTGCTCATGAGCTAAAGGTTCGCCATAATATCATTTTCGGTTGGTGAGAATATTTTCTCATGGCTATTTCATATGCTTAGCCACAGTGTAATAGTATTTTATGATCCTGAAATTTGGTTGGCTTAGTGAATTTCTCATTTCTATTGATCGGTAGTTCTCACATCCATCGCATCCCTCAACCCATTTCCCACCAGCATAAACGCCAGCACCATAATCATAATGGCAATTCCTGGCAAAAAGGCAAGGTAGGCATAATCGAGAATAATGTAGGGATAGTTCTCCTTAATCATACTTCCCCACGAAGGCATAGGCGGCTGAACCCCGATGCCCAGGAAACTCAGCCCTGCCTCAAGCAGTATGGCTGAGGCAAAATTTGCCGCCGAAATTACAATTACCGGGGCCATGGCATTGGGTAGTATATGCCTGAAGATTATCCTGAAATCACGGTAACCCAGGGCCCGGGCAGCTTCGGTAAATTCTTTTTCGCGCAGGCTCATAAACTGGCCGCGCACCACACGGGCTACTTCCACCCACATGGTTAAACCCACGGCCACAAACACCTGCCAGAATCCCTTGCCCAGCGCAAAAGTAATGGCAATAACCAGCAATAAAGTCGGCACGGCCCAAACTACATTTATAAACCACGAGATCAAAGCATCAATGGCTCCGCCAAAATAACCGGCTATGGCGCCCAGGAAAATGCCGATAAGCAGCGAAATAGCTACAGAAATAAATCCTACCGATAAGCTGATGCGTGTGCCGATAACAAGCTGGCTCAGCACATCGCGGCCATAGCGGTCAGTTCCCAGCCAAAAGGTCTTGTTTGTAACGTGTTTCTCTATTACCTGTTCACGCAGGGTAGCTATGGAAAAGTCGACAATTTTGCCTTCGCGGGTTATAAAATGCAGCTGCCTGCCATTTTTTAAAACCTGGGGTTGGTCATTGAGCGGATAAGCCACATCGGCCAGGTGAAACTTCAGTTCAAGCCCTGACGCATCTTTACTGAATTCAGTTATAATAACAGAATCGGCCGAAAACCGGATATTCGAAAACGCAACATCCTGGTATCGGTTTTCCTGCCCGTAAAGCAAGCGGTAAAAGATATTTCGCCGGGGGATATCCTGGTTTTTACACACTTTTAAAACCTTTACAGCAGAGCCGGGTTTCAGGGTGGCAAGCAGCAGGTTCTGCTCATTCACCATTGGAGTTTTATCGGGCGTAACCCAATAGCCGGCAATGGCTATCAAGGTTACTAAAACGATAAACAGGAATGAAGAAAACGCAAGCCTGTTCCGGCAAAAGCGCATCCAGGCCAGCCTGCTCAGCGACCCGGTTTGCTGGTATATCTTTTTGCGGAAGAACAATAGGTTTGTACGTTAAATGCAGTTAATAAAACACCGCTGGTAATCAGAATTTCCTGTCGCCACCCAGCAAACCGCCCAGCAAATCGCCGCCTATTCCGCCAATGCCACGTGATTCCTCACGGCTACCCCGCGATGAGGAAACTATACGGTCGGCAAGGCGCGATAAAGGTAAGCTTTGCAGGTAAATGGTTCCCGGCCCTGTGAGGCTGGCCAAAAACATGCCTTCGCCGCCAAACAGTGCATTTTTAAAACCACCCACAAATTGTATATCATAATCAACGGTTGGCGCCATGGCCACAATGCAACCGGTATCCACCCTCAGGGTTTCGCCATGCTGCAATTCGCGGCGGATAATCATACCTCCGGCATGTACAAATGCCAGCCCGTTGCCGGTTAACCGCTGCAGTATAAACCCTTCACCGCCAAAAAGCCCGGCGCCCATGCGTTTGGTAAAGGCAATGTCGATATCAATACCATTGGCGGCGCATAAAAATGAATCTTTCTGGCATATAAAAGTGCCGCCCACCTGCTGCAGGTCGAGGGCTATAATTTTACCCGGGTATGGTGCACCAAAGGAAACACATCGTTTTACATTTGCCGAATTGTAAAAGGTGCAGATAAAAAAGCCATCGCCGGTAAGCATGCGTTTCAAACCTTTAAAAATGCCGCCACCAGTGCCTGTTTCCATGCGGATTCCTTCTTCCATAAACATCATAGCACCAACTTCGGCGCGCACGCCTTCTGAAGGATCAAGTTCAATTTCAACGATCTGCATATCGTCGCCCATAATTTTGTAGTCAATAATGTCGGCCATTTTTATTGTTATGTTTTGATTTATAAGCTATTCGAACAGTATTATGCTGAATTTGAAACCGGGAAGCCTGCATTCCATTTTCAGGATCATAACTACCTGAACCCTGTCCCTGGAAAAGTGATACAATCCTGGCTTCTATCCGGCTCATTTTATGCAAATCTATTAAAAATGGCGGTGTACGGAATGGAAATTAAAACTGAATTGCAAATTTTTTATCAGGACTTTTAAATTTCAAAATTATAGTTTACTTTTGCACCCTCAATCGAACATGGTGGACGTAGCTCAGCTGGTTAGAGCGTCGGATTGTGGTTCCGAAGGTCGTGGGTTCGAGCCCCATCTTCCACCCTTAAAAATGAAAGGCTGCCTTAGGGTGGCTTTTTTTATGCTTCTTAGTTTTTAACTGCGAAGAGGAGAACCGGGGATCAGTTTACAAAGTTGTGGAGTACGGATCAAAATGTTGAATCCCTGTTTTGAAGTTTATTTTGTAGTTAGCTATTGATTTTATATTTTTCCGTCCTTTTGGCTTGCCCCAAAAGGACCAAAAGGTCAAGGCTTTATATAAATTTTAAACATCTGTACGCTTCGGTAACCTCGCAAAACAAGGCTTGACACAGTTCAGCAACATCCTTACAGTACGTGAAGCTGATGTTTTGCTACGCACGTGCCTGCGCTGTTTACCTTCAGCTACAGCTGTTTTAAAATTTATATCAGGCCGGTCTCTACACCCTGTTGCTTGTGGTAATGAATCAAATCCCTATTCCCCAATGTTCCCATTAGTACAGTCATTCTTTTCAGGGACCGGCATTAGAAAAATATGTTAGCGGTTCTTGACGGAGGTATGTGAGTTGGCATGAGTGTAGCAATACACAGCAAGGACAAAAGCATTGATTTGCTCAAATCTTTCATGCCTTGTATTGCGAGGAGATACCTCCGGCATAGAAACGCAACATATTTTTATAAAGCCTTGATTTTTTCTTTGTTACTTTCTTTTGCATTAAGGCAAAAGAAAGTAAAGAAAACTAAAATCAGTCCTGCAAAATAATTCTTTTTTAGCAGTATAATTACTTACTCCCCAACTTTTAAGCATGATCTAGAACCGGCGTGGGGTGATGGGGAGAATGGTGATTGCCGTGAGTTCCCCTGCTTCCCTTACTTCTGACTTCCGCCTTCCGTCCTCTGTCTTTCGACATCCGACATCCTCCTTCTGTCTTTCGTCTTCGGACTTCCGTCTTTTACCCACCTAATTGTATTTACAGAACAAGTTTAAACAGTATCATAGTTTTTGACAGTGTATTATATATTTCAGAGCGATAATTTCTAATTTGTAACCTTCGCTTTCAGCTTAACCGGTTTTTATTTCTCAATTTGGTACGTGAATTCGTATTATTTTTGTAGCCATAATTATTGATTCAGTCAAATGTCGCCCAACATAGAAACATTATTACAGCAGGACGAATTTACCCGGCAGGAGCTTGTGCAATTGCTCAAGGCTACAGGACCTGAAAAAACCGCGCTTTTTACCCGCGCTGCCGTAATAAAAAAGCAATTTGTCGGCAACAAGGTGTATTTCCGGGGACTGGTTGAGTTGTCAAATATCTGTTCNNCTCGAAAACGGTTATGGATCCATGGTGCTGCAATCGGGCGAGCGCTGCGATGAAAGGTTTGTAGATACCGTTTCCGGATTATTAAAAAAGATAAAGGAACTTTCGGGCGGAAAACTCGGAATAACACTTTCCATGGGCGAGCAAACCGAAAGTACTTACCGCGAATGGTTCGCCAACGGAGCACACCGGTACCTGATACGCATCGAAACCTCCGACAAGGATTTATATTACAAAATCCACCCGCACAATAAAAAACATGATTTCGAAACCCGGATCAATGCCCTGAAAACATTACGCGATATAGGTTACAACGTGGGTTCCGGGGTTATGATCGGGTTGCCTTTTCAAACGATTGAACACCTGGCCGGCGACCTGCTTTTCCTCCGGCAGCTGGATGTGGATATGGTAGGTATGGGGCCATTTATTGAACATGAGGATACGCCGCTTTACGAATTTAAAGATTTGCTGTGGCCGAAAAAGGAACGTTTCGATATTTCGCTTAAGATGGTTGCCTTGCTGCGCATCATGATGAAAGATATCAATATCGCAGCTACCACCGCCATGCAAGCCATTGATAAACAAGGCCGCGAAAAGGCCCTGAAAGTCGGCGCCAACATTATTATGCCCAATCTTACCCCGGTAAAATACCGCGAAGATTACCTGCTTTACGAAGATAAACCCTGCCTCGACGAGGATGCAAGCGAATGCCGTACCTGCCTCGAAGCCCGTATTCATATGGCCGGCGACGAAATAGGTTT
>DGQJ01000342.1 GCA_002389705.1 Bacteroidales bacterium UBA4417 | reverse complement strand
TGGTTCGAATCCATGTGCTCCCACAACAAAATAGAGGGTTTCAGACTGATAGACTGAAACCCTTTTTTATTATTTATTTTATGGTTTTCACTTATATTGGGGATCATGCACATGTTTAAAAGTTGTGGAGTTATACTGGTGCTTTAAGAAGAGTTATTTTGTAGGATTGATTTTAGTTTTCTTTGCTTTTTTTTGCCTTAATGCAAAAGAAAGTAACAAAGAACTTAGCGAAGCGACTCATGAGCTCCTTTGAAAATAAGTAATGGGCGAATAAAAGATCAAGGCTTAATAAAAATATGTTGCGTTTCTATTCCGAAGGTATCTTCTCGCAATGCAAGGCATGATAGATTTGTAAAAAGCCGGGCTTATGTCGTTGCAGTGTATTGCTGAGTTTATCCCGAGGTGCGAGGGACACATTCCTGCACACTACCTGTCCCGCTTTTGCGGGATACCTCCGTCAAGAACCGCTAACGTATTTTTCTCATGCCGGTCCCTGCTAAGAAATATTATACATATGGGAACATTGGGGGATAGGGATTTGGCTCATTACAACAAGCTACAGGGTGTAGGGAACGGCCTAAGATAAATTTTAAAACAGCTGTAGCTGAAGGTAAACAGCGCAGGCAGGTGCGTAGCAAAACACCAGCTTCANNCCGAAGCGTACAGATGTTTAAAATTATATATCAAGCCTTGATTTTTTTGTCCTTTTTTATCAAGAAAAAATGACAACAAAATAAACATCAAAACAGGGATTCAACATTTTGAACCAAACTCCCTAACTAAAGTGTTTAAAAGTCTTAACTTTATCTTTTTCTGACAACATTTTAAACTGATAGTGCTCCCACAGTTAAAAAACAAAAAAGCTTTTCGAAACCGAAAAGCTTTTTTGTTTTTATGGACTATTGAAATCATTTCAGAAATCATAATACAAGTTCCTGAGCCCGGTTCTTATACCAAAGTAAAAATATTGCATCTGTTTATCCCACTGGTTGTTTTTCTCGCGCCTCAGCGAGCAGCCGGCTTCAATCCTCAGATTGGTTCTGCGGTTGAGCAGGTACGCCAGCGAAACATCAGCAATACTGAGGTTAGTACGTAATCCCTGCCCGATCTCATTTCCCAGTTCACTCACATGCTGATCGTAAGGGATAAAAATATTTTTGCCGAAATCCATACCCGCGGTATCCAGGCCATACATTCCGAAATTCATCTTCAGGTTTGCCATCCAGTTTTTGTAGGTGTACGAGGCCATAGCTGTAGTCTCCCTGAAATTGGCGCCCATGGGATGCGCCAGGGGCTGGTTGTAATGGCCATAGCTTTCGATGGTTACACTGTGTGCATAGGTATAAGGCCGGGCCTGATTATATTCGAGGCGGGCATTCAGCGATGGTACATTGAAAAGATTCCAGCCCGAAATCCCCAACTGGTAACCATATTTGTTAGCCCACCAGCCATCGTTGGCTTTCACATGTTCCAGCACAAACTCATCGAGCATCAGTTGCCCGTAAACGATATAATGCTTATTAATCCTAACGCTGAAAGTAGCTCCCACCAGCGCGTTGTCGGGTGAGCCAAATGATTCTTCAACCGGACGCATCAGTATCACCGGGTTCAGGTATTGCACATCGAAACCCCTGTGTCCGGTCGAGTCGGCATTTTCCCACACAATGGCATCAAACAGCCCCAGGTTGAGCCTTCCCCAGAGCATCACCTGCAGGTAGTGCATGGTCGACCACTTGCGGTCGTACCCAAATTCGGGCGAAAGCTTTGAACTTCGGTCGATAAACTGGTTATACAGCACCGTGTATTTTACACTTTTAAAATTCCCCGTAAGCTTCAGGTAAGGATAATTGAACGATGCATCTGACAGAAGCAGCGAACGGTATCCTTCACCTATAAAATTTTTACCATAGCCCATGGTCATATTTACAAACCTCGAAGGACTGTAACTCACATAACCGTTGCTGTTAAAGAAATCAAAGCCTGTTTCCTTGAATGCTTTCACCGAACCCTGCCCGGGCACCACACCTGTTGCATTAATAAAATCGGTGGGCCAGGATGCAAAAACTGCCTGGGTTTCGTACAATTCGGTATTAAAGGATAATGATTTTCCCAGCAGCCCGGTAACCGAAAGCCCTCGGGTATTTATCCATGTGTTTTTTGAAGCTTTAAAATCATAGCCTATCCCGAAGTTAAAAACCGGGTCGGCTGTAATGCTGAAATCTTTGGTGCGGTAACGGATAAGGTTCTCACTGAAAGTTTTACGATACCAGAAAGTGTTTTTTTTGGATGAATTTCCGGGTACCTTATAAAGCACATCTTCTATTTCGGCTACGCTGTCAAAATCCTGTATCAGCACTGGCTTTATCGATGCCAAATACGACTTGTTCCTTTCCATGTAGTGTTGGGTGATACGGTCGTAGTTCAGGTTTTCGAGTGGTACATACTGCCCCTGGCTGAGGGTTGGTATGATAAGCAGCAGCATGAGCGGGATAAAAATATACTTTGGCATAGGCTGGTGTCAGTTATAAATGCAGGCTTGTTGCAAAGGGAAATTGTTTTTCTTTTGCGCGTAAAAGTTCAGGAAATCTTTTGAATGATGTCAGCAAACTTTCTCCCGGAGGGTAAAGATAAATAAACAATCGATTTACCGCTAAACAGCGGCCCGTTACATTTCTTTTTCTGCAGCAGCCAAGGCTACCAATTTGCGCCGACGAAGCCATATAGCCAGCCACGAAAGCGAGGCTGCAACAGCTAACATAATATAAACAAGGACTGAATTGCCCAGGTAGTTGAAATAATAGGCAAATGCGATAAATCCTATGTTTATAAGTATCAGCAGCAGCGTTGCCCTGAGGTGCGTAAAACCGAGGTCGAGCAGGATGTGGTGTATATGCCGGCGATCTGCTTTAAAAGGACTTCCGCCCCTGAAGATCCTGATGCAGAAAACCCTGAGCGTATCGAACATGGGTAGAATAATTACTGCAAACGAAAATGCCGGGCCTGCGGTAAAATGAATATTGATGTTCTGCATGCCATTCATGGTGTTGAACCGGAATACAAGCACCGTCATGGCAAATCCCAGGATCAGTGAACCGGTATCCCCCATAAATATTTTATTGGTATGCCCGAAAGCATTATATAAAAAGAACGGTATAGTTGCCCCCAGTATGGTAAATGCCAGCACTGCATATTCCCACTCGAAAGTATAAAGGAAATAGGTGCCGAAAACAAGGCTTCCAAGCATGGTTATTGAAGCCGCAAGTCCATCAATGCCATCAATCAGATTAAATGAATTCACAATTACAATGCCTGCAAACAACGATAGAGCCACACTTTGCAAATAACTGATGTGGGTAATATAAAACATGCCCTGCATGCTGTTGAGCCTAACGTCGCCCACAACAATCAAAACAAACAAGGCTGCGATTTCGGCAAGAAGTTTTTTCCAGGCCGAAATATTGAGCAGGTCATCTTTTATACCGATAAATAGTATAATAGTAAAGCCTGCAATAATAGGAGGGAGCGAGGTAAGGCTACCCGAAACCCCGCTGCTGTTCAGGCCGCAGGTGTTGATGAACGTAAGACAAACAATGGATATGGTCAGGAAAATACCAATTCCGCCTAAAGTGGGCACTTTCGATCCATGGTTCTTTCTTTCATCCGGGAAATCGTAAAGTTTTTTTGCACGTGCAATCCTGATGATAACCGGGATTGTATAAAAGTTGAGTATGGCAGCTACCAAAAAAGCAGTAGCGATTCGATACTGTGGCTGAAAAAAATGAAAATAAAAGTTATCAAAAGCTTGCATGCTGATGGACGAATAGGTGCCTGGTTAAAATATCCAAGTATGAAATAAAGTACAAAGGTACGTTTTTTTTTATTGATCAAATCTTGTCATTTTTATTTGCAGGTCTTTTTTGCCTTAATTTTTATAACATCGCGGGTTTGTAAATACTGAAACAAGATGTTCCCTGTAATAATCATTTTGACTGATTACTATAGCACAGTAGAGTATTCGTTTTGATGACCGGATAAAACTTGCCTGGTACTGAACATCTGAAAAAATGTGGAAATATGTAGTCAGAACCTGGCGACCGGAGTGGAACCCCAGTCGATGGAAGCTTCGGCTGTGCGCATGTCGGTAAACTTAAATTCTCTGATCAATTGTTCCAGTTTGGACTGTGAACTCTTCAGTCCGTAATAAGCCCTGAAACGGCGGTAGGGCCCGAAATCGGATAGTACGGGTTGCCCCAGGTCGAAATCGCGGGGATGGAAATAGGTCATCACGTAAGGGGCGCTTTTTGTATAATGCCTGATAACGTTGTAGGGCCAGAACCTGAAATAGCCGCCGCCGGTGAGCACGGTTCGGATGCCTGCAAGGTTGATGTAGTTTGTAGGAAATTCTTTTATCATGATGCCATTGCGCTCGACCAGGCAGGGGTAGTTGAAAGGAAATGAAGGCATTCCTCCATGCGCCCGCAGTGCCGGAAATATACTTGCATCAGTTTGTATTCCGGTTTCTGCCAGCACCTCAAAAGCCCAGAGAGTGCTTCTTTTAATCGAAAATCCTGGGGCACGGTATTTATCCACTTTGTAGCCAAGCTGATCTTCGAGTATACCAATATTCCGCAGCAGGTCCTGCCTGAAGTCGTCGCGTGACTGCTGCCAGATGAGCTGGTGACCATAGGAGTGAAGGCCTATTTCGTGACCGGCATCGGCAATATCTTTCACCATACCCGGGTTTCGTTTTGCTATCCAGCCAATTACAAAAAAGGTGGCCTTTTGCTGATGCGCTTCAAGGAATGAAAGTATATTTTCGGTGTTCTGTCTTACCCTGGGTTCGAAGTTTTTCCATTGAAGTTCACTTTGTGTAGAACGATGTTCCAGAAAATGATACCAGTCTTCAATGTCGAAGGTAAGAATGCGCATGAGTATTGTTTGCAGATGATTGCCAAAGATAGGATTTAAATGTATTGCCTGCAGGTGAAATTATCGGGATATAATTAGATTCTGTTTAAAATTGTGGTTTTTAACTTTCAGGGGGGCGAAGGGGAGAACCGGCGAGGGGCGATTGCAGAAATACAAACTAAAAACTGAACTTCAATTCGGGTTACTTTCGGTTTCGGACTCCTGTCTTCAGGCTTATATTCAACTAATAGAATTTATTTAACAAATTTTACAGTCTCTTGAAATCATAATTTAAAGGGTGAGACACTTTTGCAGGAAGGCGTTGAGAAATTTCAGGAACAGCAGTTACTTATTGGATCCCTTTATAACCGGCAGCAGGTAATAAATAAAATAGCTCTTTCCTTCCCAGCAAAAGGGGGGGCAGTGGCTGATAAAGTTGAAACTGATAAGTCCTGAAATGGAGTCCTGTTATTCTTTTTTGTCGATCAGGGTGGCTATAAACAGGAAAATGCCCAGCAACAGGAAGTTATAGGCCGGGTAAAAATAGTTGGACCACATATGATTCATCAGGATTCCGCCTGCAAAAACAGCGATAATTCCCAGCAGCATCATTACCATAGCAATTGCGCCACTGATCCAGGCAAGTAATTTGAGCGTGTTTTTCATTGTTATGTTTGTTTGAATGTAAATATAGGAAATGTTTTTAAAGTATCATGCCTGAAGTGGATAAAATGATATGCCGGGTACATAACAATTTTTATTTGGATGCCTGAAACGGTACGCCAGGAACTTTTGGTGGTAATTTTATTGTAGCAGATGGGCTTTGTATGGAAACTTAGTTTATGATCGAAACAGGCTGAGTTAATGGGTGTTATTTATCTGATCAATCCCCCTGTGGTCCCCCCCCCTTTCAAAGGGGGACAGGTCTTGGGTAAATCCAATAAGGTGTCCGTATTGAAAGTGTTTTCTGGTAAATATCTTGTTTTTAGGCACGATTGCCCGTCGCCTGTTTTTTTCTTGTCTGCTGTCCCCCTTTTATTTCAAAAGGGGGGCCACAGGGGGATTTCTTATTTGAGCTTATTCCAGTTTCAGTTTACAGGTTTCCAACTAAGCACCGGTGGCAAAATTGTTTTCCACCACCTGGTTGTTGACAGGTTGTATCAGCGTAACCGGCTTTCTTCTGCGTTTCAGCATGACGCGTGGTATGGCAACCATCAACATGGCCAGTCCGAAATACAGGATTAGCAGCCTCGTTTTACCTATGCCGGAAAGCGTGAATGCAAGGATAATAAACAAAACGTTCGCTGCAGCGATATAGGAGGTTGCTTTCAGGTGGCTTAATCCCAGGTCGAGAAGCATATGATGGATATGTCGTTTGTCGGGACTGAAGGGGCTCTTCCTGTCGAGGATACGCAGCGTGAAGACCCGCAGGGTATCGAAGATCGGGATAAATAATATGCCGATAGAGATGGCAGCTACCGAACTCAGGTATGCACTGCCCGGCGTAAAAAATACCTTGTTGAAACGAATGGCGAGTGCGGTCATCAGGAAACCCAGGATCAGTGAACCGGTATCGCCCATGAAAAGCTTGTTCTTTTTTCCCCATACATTATAGTAGAAGTAGGGTATCATCGTACCGACAATGATGGCGCAGAGAATGGCGTATTCCTTTTCGCCCGAAATGAAAAAGTTAAACCCAAAAGTAAATGCAGCAATCATGGAGATAGCCGCAGCCAGGCCATCAATACCATCAATCAGGTTAAAGGCATTGATCAAAGCAATACCTACAAAGACTGTGAGTAGCAGGCTTGCTATGTATGGAATTTCATGTATACCGAGCAATCCCTGCATATTGCTGATACGTTGTTCGCCAATAATGCACAACACAAGCATGGCCATTATTTGCCCGGTGAGTTTTTTCTTCCAGCTGATGCCTAGCAGGTCATCCTTCATCCCGATAAAAAACAGTATGGTTACCCCGGCAATAATACTGGGCAAAGCCGGCATAACTGTGCTTTCGTTCAGGAAAC
The DNA here is from genome assembly GCA_002389705.1 of Bacteroidales bacterium UBA4417. Taxonomy (GTDB): domain Bacteria; phylum Bacteroidota; class Bacteroidia; order Bacteroidales; family UBA4417; genus UBA4417. The sequence continues at coordinate 1,031 of DGQJ01000342.1, read as the reverse complement.
TGAAACCTGAGATGTTAATGGTTGAAAGGGAAACCACCAGAATAGTGGCAAATAATGCCAGCCCCCCCAAGGTAGGAATATCCTGTGTATGTGAAGTGCGGAAGTTAGGAGCAGACGTGAGCGATTTAGCTTTTGATATTCGGACAATAATTGGGATGGAATAGGCACTTAGCAGTTGAGCTGCAATGAATGCCAGGAAAATCCTGCTTTCAGGCTGCATAAACTCAACAAAAAATTCTTTAAGGGAAGTGAGTACAGTTGCCAGCATAAAAGCCCTGTTTAGATAGTGAATGAATTGGTCTATAGGTTATATATTAATAGCTTGTGATAAACAAAAGTAACTCTTTTTGTGCTCTTTTTATCATTAAAATTTCATTTGTTGAAAAATAATCTGCATGTATGCGCTCTGAAGTTCTGAAACCTTTTAATGATGGCATAAGCAGATTTAATTTTGTTTTATGCTTTTGAAAATACTGTAATTTATTTATGGATACAAAACCTGTATGGTTCGGNNATAATGATTTGAAACGCCTGTTTGTGTTTCTTAACTCGAAAAAAGCAACCCCATTTGTGGATATTGCCCTGTTTGTTATAATCACGTTTGCCGTACACAAACTATGGTGGCATTATTCAGCCTTAATTTATTCGATACCTGCCTTTTTGAATATTTCCGGCTGGCTGGCAAGCGAAGTGTACCTGGTAAGCGCCTGGATCAATATGCATATCCTGGGTATGGATATCAGGCTGGCCGAAGGCAATACCATGGTATTCCTGAAAAACAATTATTCCATATTTATCAACGAAAGTTGTTCGGGATTCAAGCAGATGTTCCAGATACTGATTCTGTTTCTTCTTTTCCCGGGACCTTGGAAACATAAGGCCTGGTTTATACCGGCTTGTATTGTTGCTATGTTTTTTGTGAATGTGATCAGGGTCATCGGTCTATCCTATGCCATGATCTGGAGCCCGCAGCACTGGGATTTTATCCACCTGTGGATTATGCGCCCGTTTTACTACGTAGCCATCTTTGC